>JALYIF010000207.1 GCA_030775925.1 Vulcanimicrobiota bacterium
CTCGGACGCTGAGCTTGCGCTCTACTTCTTTGCGCCCACGACCGGCACACGCGGTGCACGGCGTCTGCACAACTTGACCATCGCCCATGCATTTATTGCACGTTGATTGCGTAACGAATTGACCGAGCGGCGTTTGACGCACTTGGCGCATTACGCCGCTTGAGCCGCAACGATCGCACGGCACGATGAGCGAGCCCGGCTCGGCTCCATTTCCTTTGCACGTTTCACAAGCAGCCAGATGATTGAAGGCAATCTCTTTGGTTGTGCCGGCAAACGCTTCTTCGAGCGTGATCTCTAAATCGTAGCGCAGATCACTGCCTCGCGATGGGCCGTTGCGTTTGGGTTGCGGACCCGCGGTGCGCGCTTCGCTAAAGAACATATCGAAAATCTCGCCGAAGCCGCCGCCGCCAAAACCGGTGGTGAATCCGCCGAAATCGGAGAACCCGCCCGCTCCGGCGCCAACACCGTTTGGCACACTTCCATATCGATCGTACATCTCGCGCTTGCGCGGATCGGAGAGAACTTCGTAGGCTTCATTTATTTCTTTGAAGTGGTGCTCCGCTGCCGCTTTATCTTCAGCGACGTCGGGATGGTGCTTACGAGCGAGTGCCCGGTAGGCTTTCTTGATATCATCCCCGGTGGCGTCGCGATGCACGCCTAAAATTTCATAAAAGTCGACGGTCGGCATGTTCCTACTTTATTTCGACGTCTGAAAGACGTTCACTTAGTGTTTCTGCGGTACCCGTAGCCAACGCCATCAAACGGCCGTACGGCATACGGCGCGGCCCCAAAATTGCAAGCATGCCGAACGCATGCTCGCCAAAGCGGTACGGCACCGTAACGATGCTGCATTCCATAATATCATCCAACCCCAACTCATGGCCGATCTTCACGCCCGGCTGTTCTTTGCTCATGGAGTCTGCAACCAAATCATAGAGGCTCTTTTGTTCTTCGACAATTCGCAGTATTGAACGAAGCTTGCTTAAATCTTGAAATTCGGGTTGGTCGAGTAAATTCTGCGCGCCCGCCGCGGTAATATTCGGCGTCTCAGATGAGCGGGAACTGCGCAGCGCATGCACGACCGCGTTGCGCAAGTCGTCGCCTTGAGAAAGCTCGGCAATGACCGCTGCGACTTCGGCTTCGGTAATGTCGCGCAATAATTTCCCGCCCAAGCGCACATTGAGCCCACTTGAAAGGCGGGTTAAATCATCCGGCGTCACGTCGTGCTGCAATTCAAACATGCTTTGCGAAGCACTGCCCATTGAGGTCATCACGACGGCCACGCCCGTGCGAGCGCCCAGCCAAATTAGCTGTATGTGGCGAAAGGCGTGAGCTTCCGTAGGCGGCGTCACGACGAGCGCGATATTGTTGGAAAGTTTGCCCAGCAACCGGGTGGTGGTCTCGATGAGGCCTTCCAACTCGCGGCTGGCATCGCGCAATTCATCTTGGATCCGGCGCCGCTCGGGCTTGGCCAGTTGCTCGGGCTGCATGAGTTGGTCGACGTAGGTGCGGTAGCCGGCATCCGAGGGGATGCGGCCCGCCGAGGTGTGGGGCTGTACGAGATATCCGGCCGCCTCAAGCTCCGCCATCTCGTTACGAATAGTCGCCGAGCTGACCCCAAGATTGTACTTTTGAGTCAGGGTGTTGGAGCCGACCGGCTCGGCCGTCGCGATGTATTCGTACACGACGGTGGCCAGGATGTAGGCTTTGCGCTTATCCAGCTCCCCCGGGACATTGTTCATACCGGGTATTTTAGCAGTCCAGGCACTGGACTGCCAAGGTCCAAAGACGCTCCCAGCAAGAAAGACC
Organism: Vulcanimicrobiota bacterium; assembly: GCA_030775925.1. GTDB lineage: Bacteria > Vulcanimicrobiota > Vulcanimicrobiia > Vulcanimicrobiales > Vulcanimicrobiaceae > JACRUB01. The sequence continues at coordinate 1,810 of JALYIF010000207.1, forward strand.
GCCTAATGGGAAGCCCCAGGCTGGAAAGCCCGCTCGATGGCGCCCTGAAGTTCTGGCCAATCGAGCCCCCCGACGGAGACGTAGGAGACGGTCCCGGATGCGCTCACCACAACGGTAACGGGAAACAGCGCGACAGAATACGCGCCAAAAACTACCCCGTGAGGGTCCTCGAGCAGCGGCAAGGCGACGTGATGGCCGGCAAGGTAGGCGCGCGCCACCCCTTCGGCTTCATTAGAGAGGGTGATAAAAGCGACCCGGTCGCCGTAGGTTGCCTGCATCTGCGCGAAAGCGGGGAATTCGTCGGTGCACGCATGGCACCACGTCGCCCAAAAATTGATCACCACAGGCTTGCCGACGAGCCCTGAAAGTTTGTCGTAGCGCTTGCCGTCCGGGAACGTAAAATCGGGCGGCGCTTGGTTAAAGTGTAATTTGGCAAGGCCGGTGGAGAGCTCGTGCGACCGTCTCGCTTGCGCCGAGCTGTAGAGCGAAAAGAGAACCAGTATAACGAGCAACAAGCGCATCATTTGCACAACAGGATAGATTGCAGGCCTGTGACCCGGTTCCCGTTAAAAGCGAGCGCATGAAGACCGTTGGTTCGATTGAAGCGCTCTCGCACGAGCGCCGGCATTTTCCGCCGTCGCCCGAGTTCTCGGCACAAGCCAATGCGCAGTCCGGCATCTATGAAGAAGCCGATGCCGACTATGAAGCGTTCTGGGCCTCCTGGGCGCGCAAGCTTGAATGGATGACGCCCTTCACCAAGACATTGGAGTGGAACGAACCATTTGCACGCTGGTTCGGCGACGGAGAGCTCAACGCATCGGTGAATTGCCTCGACCGCCACGTGCTGGCTGGCAAGGGCGAACGCGTTGCTTATTATTATGAAGGCGAACCCGGCGACCGTTGGACGATTACGTATCGGCAACTGCTCGAGGATGTCTGCCGCTTTGCCAATGGCTTACGAAGACTCGGCATAAAAAAGGGCGATCGCGTAGCCATCTATATGCCGATGATTCCCGAATTGCCCGTTGCTATGCTCGCCTGCGCGCGGATTGGCGCTGCGCATTCCGTCATTTTCGGTGGATTCTCGCCCGACTCCATTATCGACCGGGTGAACGATTCGCAGTGCGTCGCACTCATCACAGCCGATCAAGGCTGGCGGCGCGGCAAGCA
>JALYIF010000208.1 GCA_030775925.1 Vulcanimicrobiota bacterium
CAAATATCCGGCTGCGCGATCTCCGGTCGGCGATCGCAATCGTGCCGCAGGAGGCTCAGCTCTTCCGGGGGTCTATTGCGGAGAATATTCGCTATGGCCGCCTTGAGGCGACGGACGAAGAAGTGATCCAAGCGGCACGCGAAGCCAATGCCGATGAATTCGTGCGGGCATTTCCGGATGGATATGCCACTGAGGTTGGAGAACGCGGTGGCCGGTTATCCGGTGGTCAGCGGCAGCGGATTTCAATCGCGCGGGCGATCTTGCGAGATCCTCGCATCCTCATCTTAGATGAAGCCACCAGCGCCTTAGACAGCCACTCCGAGGTGCTGATCGAAGAGGCGCTCGACCGTTTGCTGCCTGGCCGCACGACCCTGATTATCGCACATCGCCTCTCGACCATTCGCCGGGCCCACACCATCCTGTACATCGAGGGGGGCATCGTTAAAGAGGCGGGTTCCCACGAACGCTTGCTTGCCTTGGGCGGGGCGTATGCCCGGCTTCACGCCACGCAGTTTGGAGTTCCAGAGGCTTTGCCGCCGGGGGAGCCGAGCGAGCCTTAACCTGGTGTGGCCAAGCCTTTACCCCTGCCAAGTAAAGCGACTCGCCTGCCTGGCCGATAGGAACATTGATGAGCGATATTAACTTTGGTGGCACCGTCGACATGCTGAAGAACTCGATGGATGGTGCTGGTCAGATGCATCAGACGCTGGCCAACAACATTGCCAACGTGAATACGCCGAACTATCGGCGCTCGACGGTTTCCTTTAAAGAGGCCTTAGCGGCTACCGAGGGGACGCCCGAAGATCCCGAAGCGCTGGCGATGATTACCAACAACGAGCGGCAGATTGCCGTCGGTGCGAGCACGGCGCCGGTTCCGTACGATGCCAAACCCGTTGTTGATGACAACACGCAAATGCGCGTCGATAAGAGCAACGTCGATATCGATCAAGAGATGGCGCAACTCTCCACCAACTCAGGGTACTCGCAAACCATGGCGCAACTCTTACAAGTTCAATTTATGCGCCTTCGTCAAAGTATCTCGGAGCATTTTTAAATGGGTTTCTATAATTCGGTTGAGATTAGCGCAACCGGCCTGTCCGCCGAACGCCTGGCGATGGACGTTATTGCCAATAACATCGCCAACGTCAACTCGACGCATGGTGGTCCCGGCGGCGGTACGTTCAAGCGCCAACTCGTTGTATTTTCACAAAAGCCCGATACTCCGGATAATCGGGCGGATTCACTCGATGGACAAGATAGCGGTTATGGCCAAGGTGGCGTTCAAGCCTTGGGCGTTACGAGCGATCCAAGCCCGGATAAGCTCGTGTTCGATCCAACCAATCCGGATGCCGATCCGCGCGGATACGTGCATATGCCAAACGTTGAAGTTGTTAAAGAGATGGTCGACATGATGGCCGCATCGCGAGCCTATGAGGCCAATGTGACTGCCATTCAAGAAGCCCGTGCGATGGGTTCCTCGGCACTTAATTTGTTACGTAGTTAGTAAGGGGATTTAGAAAAGACATATGGACATTCCATCGTTCGATAGCGTGATGAGCAAAGTTTCGCCCGGTACGTTTGTTCCCGATATGGGAAGCGCACCCAAGACCACGGAGTTGCCTGGAGACGCGGCTGCGATTGGCGCAACGACGCCCGCAACGGCTTCCTTCGGCGACACGCTTAAAGGCTTGTTACATGACGTCAGCGAGAAAGTGAACACCTCGGATGCCAACAGCCGCGATCTCGCGATGGGAAAGACCAACGATATCGGCAAGGTCGTTACGTCGGTTGAAGAAGCGAATCTTGCGATGCAGTTCACGATGGCGGTCCGCAACAAACTGATGGAATCCTACTCTGAAATCTCGCGGATGAGCGTCTAGCTAGCGCACGCACTCGAACTCAAAAAAAGCAGGCGGCTCGCCTGCTTTTTTTTGTGCTTATAGCGGTCTAAAGCGGGAATAAGGAAGCATGGCAACGGCAGCTCGCAAACAAATCGGCGGCAGATATCGCTTTGGAATGCTCTTGGGCGAGGGCGCAATGAGCACGGTATCGTGTGCCGATGACGAGTTCTTAGAACGCAAGGTGGCGCTCAAATTGCTCAAGCCGGTGTACGCGAGCGATCCGGACTTCGTCGATCGCTTTTACGCTGAGGGGCGGTCCGCTGCCAAAATCGTCGACCCGCACGTGGTGGCAATCTACGACGTCTTGAACGAGCGAAGTACACACGCAATCGTCATGGAATATATCGAGGGGCCATCGCTAGCGGATGTCCTGAAGCTCCGCGGCACGCTTGAAGAAGATGAAGCGATTAGTTACGCCCGCCAAACGGCGCAGGCACTGGCTTCCGCGCACGCACAAGGCATTTTGCATCGCGATATTAAGCCGGCCAATCTCTTGCTAAGCCGTGATGGCCAGCTTAAGGTGGCGGATTTCGGACTTGCTAAGGCTTTTCTCGGCGGCGATCAAGATCTGACTCAAGCCGGAACCTTAATGGGCAGCGTACATTATTTTTCTCCGGAGCAGGCCCAAGGAAATGCGCTCACACCAGCTTCGGATTTGTATAGTCTTGGAATCGTTATCCACCAGCTCGTGAGTGGACGCGTTCCCTTCGATGAAGAGTCTGCTGTTGCAACGGCGCTCGCACATGTGAATCAGGCCCCGCCCTCGCAGCAAGAGCTACGCACTTGGATGACGGCGCCGCTGGCGAATATTGTGGAGCGTCTCTTACAGAAAGATCCCGATCATCGCTATCAATCAGCCGAAGATCTCGATGCTGCGCTTGCCGGTGTTCAAGGCGATCTACCGCCCGTCGCGCGCGCTTTCACGTGAATTCCCCAACCATTATTGTAGAGCGCGGCACTGCCGGTCCGCAGCCATGCATCGTCCATTCGGGCGGGAGTGGAGACGCCGGCGATTAGTGGACGATCGTGCCGGCTTGGACGACCTCAAACGCTGAAGCAGGCACCGTTTTGAGTTGATTCAAATCGGCATCGCTCCACCGCGTGTCGGTTGCACCCGAGATGTACCAATCCGATCCGTTATCAGCGACGAACATCCCATATTTTTTTAATGCGGTTAGAATAACGAGCGAATTTCCGTAAAAACCGCCGAGCCCAAAGCCTGCCCTTAGCCGAACGGCAGCCCCATCGGCGGAAGGCCAGGGTTGGTACTGCTACTCGCCATGTGGGTTGCCGGATGAATGAAGGCGGCTTGCGTTGCGTGCACGGTAAAGCGCAGTGCGTGCGAGAGTATCCCGGACTGCACTTCATCGTATCGTGCTAAACCCGGCAAGATCGGAAGGCCCGCCGCATCGGCAGAGGTCCAATAGTCTGGTCGCAGGGAGTTGGAGTTGAGGTTGAACCGAGCCCCCGAACCGGCATGCCACCCGGGGTTGGTATAGGTAGCCGCAAAAAGCTCGTAGAGTTGGCATGAGCCGCTCTGGAGCACTAAGACGTGGCGATCACCCGTGCCCCCGCTTCCCCCTTCAATCGGGGCGCTGGCGGGTATGGGGTAGGGCCCGGGATCGCTCTCCGAGGCATAATCGAAACTGACTGGCACCAGTGCCTGCACGGATGGCACGACGATATACGGTATCCCGTAGGTTGGGTCACTCCCGAAGTCTGGGTGCAAGTTCTTGGTTGCCGCATTCATCGAGGCCAGGTAAGCACTCGAATTCGGATCGACCGGGAGGGCGGAAATATCCTGATTCCATGGATTGTCACCCGGAAAGATCGTGCAGCCGGCAATTTGCGGGCCCGTTCCAGCTGGCTGGATCCCCCCAGCTGGGGTGGTGGAAGGCGGAGTTCCCCCTGAGGCTCCCCCACCGCACGCTAAGAGGCTGAAACTCAGAATC
>JALYIF010000209.1 GCA_030775925.1 Vulcanimicrobiota bacterium
CGCCCGCACTTTCCAAGGCAACGTTGAAAATTCGAAAATTTAGAATTCTCGTTTCGTTGGGTGTAGGATGATTTTTGCTCGCCGCATGAAGCAAAAAGGTTTCGGCTACGCCAGCTTTTCGAATTGGAATCGCGAGATTTTGTAGTCCGTGGACGCTGGTCGTCAGACCGTCGCCGTGATTGCCAGAGACGCGTAGCGTAAACGGCTTGCTATTCACACCCGGACCCGGCTCGATGCTTAGCGTCATAACATGCGTGCGTCCGGAAGGACAAACCGTGAGCTCCGCATCGTTGTTAACCCAGCGAAAGGTCTTTCCATTGAACTGCTCGGTCGGATACCAGCCCGAGCCCAGCGTTACGCCACTTGCTACGGGGAGAGGATCGGCCGGCGTGCTCGCCGCGCTTCCCCCAACAGCAGTGCCTGGGGATTCACCGTTCACAGCCTGATTCGGAGCGGTCGCGACAGCGTCGGCGCCCGTGGGTGCCGGTTTCGAGCAACCGGCTAACCCGAACGCCAGAGCAAGTCCCGCGGATAGCAACGTTTTGGCGACCTTAGAGTTCACGAATCTCCTATTACCTTTACAGAATTGGCTTTTATCGATTTTGATTGTTATGTAGGCGATTCCGTGCGGCCTTCAGGTTCCATAATGCGACTTTGGTCAGGGCGGGAGATCGTTTTTACGAAGGACGCCGCCCGATCCCGGCGCTCTACACGAACAAGGAAATCTTGGCGCCCCATTTCTATATAGACACCTTTGCAGCCCACTCGGAAAGGTTTTGCTCTTGACGCTCGCGTCAAGATCGTACATTCATGCTCTCATACTTACTAGTCGTTGCTATCCTGGCTTACTTGACGCTTCTGGGGCTGGCAACCGCGGCATTGTTCGATCCCCGTATTCCGCGCGTCGCTCTGCTAATCTCTCCGACGACTGGGCTCGGAGTCTTGATCTGCAGCGCGTTGACTTTGAGCCGGGCCGGAATCGCCGTCGAGGGGTTTGCGCTCTGGATCGTACTAGCGTTGGGGGCGGCGGCAGTTGGAGTTCTAGTGTGGCGGCGGCCGACGATCCCGTGGGATGTCGCGCGCATGGTTGCGTTGCCGCTCGGTGCAGGCCTTTTGCTTTCGGGCGCACCCTTACTAATGTACGGATTTCATTGGGCCGGCAACATGAACGGCGACATGACGTTATATGTTTCATCGGCCATGGGATTTTTGCACCACGGTTTTTTTGATATTCCCTCACTTCAGCAACTCTTCTCCAACGCGGAATCCGGCCGCAACATGTGGTTTTGGGAAGTCATGCCGCCCAACCGGTACGGCGCAGACATCTTCGTGGCCACCGTCGGAGCAATCGTCCATGTTCTGCCGCTCGAAGTATATATGCCGTGTTCCGTCGCCATGTTTGGCGGACTCATCCTAGGAACTGCGGCGATGAGCGAAGAGCGCTCGACACGAACGCGCATCGTCCTTGCGTCCATCATTATGGCCGTCGCGATGCCCTTGATGCTTTATGCCGTGTATCAGCAGATTCTGCCACAGTTGATCGGCCAAGTGGCAATGGTGGGGTTTGTCGCGCTACTCCAGGCCGGCGACCTCGACACTCGCTCGCGAGTGCAACGAAGCGTGCTGATGGGTGTTGCGCTCGTCGGGCTCTTGCTCGTTTACCCGGAATCGTCCCCTTTGTTGCTTATGGGCGCCTTTCTGTTGCTGGCCGTCGCCCTGGTGCAATATCGTGGAAATCTCGCAGCTCGTTTTAAACCGATGCTTCCCGTGTTTGTAACGGCGGCGCTGACCGTGGTGGTCATGCTTAACGTGCAGATATTTACCGTCATGTCATCCATGACGGTGCTCTTCAAAATCGGCGGCAGCGTCAGTAACGCCGGGCTCGGAACGCTCAACTACTATCTCGTGCCGTCGGGAATCGCAAATCTTTGGGGACTCGTCCCTTTTAGCAATTACCCCGAACCGTGGCTTTCATTTAGCATTGTGGTTGGGTTTGCCGCCCTCATAGCAGCGACGTATGCCAGCATTCGCATGCTGCGCACCGGCAAATTTTCTACAGCCATGCTGCTTTCGTTGCTCGCATTCTTCTCCTACCTGTTCTTCCGGCGCAGCAGTTACGGGCTCTTTAAAGTGGCCTATATCATGCAGCCCTTCCTCGTGCCACTCATCGTTTCTGCGATCTTGAGGCTCGCAGCCATTACGACACCGTACGTTCCGCGAATTTCCCAGCGCGCCGCACTTGCGATTTTCACGGCCTGCTTTGTGCTTGCGACCTCCTACTCGACGTACGTCTACCTAGGCGCCAGCTCGGACTTACTTTCTAAGAAAACCGCGCAGTTTACGGAACTCTACCAGGCATCCAAAGATGACTTGTACGGACAGCTGGATCGCATCGAAAACACGGATGCCGCTAAGAAAACCCCCTTCATAACCGACGCATCATTACAGAATTTAGCGGAGGCTGAAGGTATCATGCTCATCGGCCATCCGATGCTGTACGCCTCAAGCGATCCATTCGCCGGCATGTTCGGTGCTGCAGATGAACCGGACAAATATGCCGCAAGCGCAGGGCGAGGAAATTCCATCCGGCTCGCGCCGATTATCGGATGGCCTACGAATTCTCGGGAGCTCGCGCTCCGCACGGCGAGAGAACGAGCCAGGGTTTTTAAGCGTCGCCATATCCGTATTGAGAAGCGGCAAATCGAGGCGTGGATACCGCCGGCCGAAGCTTCCGCATTTCCGTCGTCGCAAGCATCGCTCATTGAGACTGGTCCCAATCTCTCAATTCTAAACCGCAATCATATCGGCCGTTTCGATGTCCGAGCCGTTCCCATGAACAACGTCAAAAATTGGCTCGTGTTGACGAATTCCGAACTCGGAGCAATCCCTGAGAGCCAAGAACAAACGGCCCTCGGTGCGGTCGAACCGGATCCGTTCGATCCAAATAATACCCTCACGACCGTGGGCAAAACCATGCTCCTAGAAGTGCTCAACGCATCGCCTGAGGTCCGCCTGAAACTCGCACTAACGGCAACGCTCAATCCAACGCCGAACTTCGCCCTGCCATCAATTACATTGACCGGAGCGAACACCGTAACCATCCCGTCGCTGGGCGTGGGGATGGCACAGATCATAACCCCGCCCGTCCGTCCGCTTATTGTGAGCGGTCACCGCTACATCGCCCTGCGTTTTGGCGATCGGCTTTTTAGATATCCGACGACTCGCACGTCGTTGATGCAATTGTTCGGAACAGACGTGGAGGTAGATCCGCGCGTGTTTGCCCTGCATGGGCGCGATATCAGTGCTGTCGACGGATCAAGTCCCTCACCGGCCCGAGTAAGCAACTATCCGGCCGATCTCTTAAATCCTGATCTGCGCTACTCGGGTATTTATGAAGACGGATGGATCGGGAAGCGATTTGAAATCCATTTAACTTCAGGAGCCAATTCCGACATTCTCCAAATCGGTCTCAACGTTCCGCCCAGGAGCATTCCAAATCAAATTATTGTCCGGGTGGATGGGCGTAAAGTCGGGCACTTCAGCGTCACCGGCGGACATTACGTGAACGCGCGCTTTCCAGGCGTAAGCGCGGGCGAACACGATATCGTTATCGAAGCGGCCTCGCAAGGGCTTTACATGAACGGAGATAACCGTCCGACGTGGGCACAACTGACGAACTTCGGTTTCATTCCCAACACGTAACTGACTGGTTCCAAGGGGTAAATTGTGCAGATTAAACACACACTTGTGATCGCTTCACTTGCTTTACTGGGCGGCGCTTGGTCGCTAAGCGCCCCAGCTTACGCTGGCGAAGTGTCGACTATCGCCGGGAGCGGCGCCTTCGGCATGAAGGACGGGCCCGCACAGCAAGCGACGTTTATTGCGCCAGTCGGGATCGCCGTCGCGAAAGACGGATCGATCTACATCTCCGACCGTGACGCGCAACGCATTCGGGTACTCACTCCGGGGGGCGTGGTCAAAACGGTCGCTGGCGGGGGCGAAATCGATGCAAAAAGGGCCGGGCTAGCCGTACCCGGAGGGTATAAAGACGGACCGGCACTTGAGGCTCGCTTTCACGGGCCCACCGGGATGGCGTTTGGGCCCGATGGAGCGCTGTATATTGCTGATCTGTCTAATTCTTGCATTCGCAAATTGTGGCACGATCAGGTGACGACCGTACTAGGTGTTGAAGGGACGCCCGGTACGATTGACGGCGACGCAAAAAGGGCTCGACTCGTGCACCCGCGAGCCCTCACATTCGACGGCGCTGGTAATATGTACATTGCGGATGACGGCGGCGGTCTTCGCAAATGGGACACGCACGGAATGCTCAAGTCCATCCATCTGCACGATTACGTTGATCCAAAGTTCGCTCTCGGCGTTGCTTTTCTAGCAGACGCTTCGGACCCCGTCGTCGCCGTTACATCTCATGACGGCCTCTTTATCTACCATCCGACTACCGGAAAAGATGAAGGCTACGCTGCACGAGGCGCATTCGAAGGCGATTTACCACTCGGCACGCCTAATCAAATCGTGGGCAAGGATCGCCGTCAGTTCTATTACACCGATCTCATGATGTCCTCAGTCAACTATGGCCGGCTTCCCGCTAGGCTTTTCGCTGGCAAATTATTCGCACGTGCCGTCGCCGGTTCGCTCATTCGGTGGCCCTGGAAGAGCTCCGGGTTCGCAGACGGCGCGAGGTATGACTCGCGCTTTTACGACCCAATGGGAATCGCCCTCACGAACAATAACACGGCAATTGTTGCCGACACGGGGAACCGGCGCATTCGCCGTATGGAGCTGCCGCACACGACCGTTTCTGAAGCCGGGATTGACCCGGCCAATGTGGTCGACGACAAACACTATGAGGTGGCACTGGTGGGAGCATCCTGGACGTTCTGGGATTCGCTCGGGGATGACTCCATTTGCGCGGCAATTGCGACCACCATGGACCGCTCGGGGCGCTTTAAAAAACCCGTGCGCTGCCACACCGTGCGCATTGATGCCGCCATTACCGAGCAAGACGAAGACTACATTAAAAA
>JALYIF010000210.1 GCA_030775925.1 Vulcanimicrobiota bacterium
GATGCTCTCCTTCATGAAACCGTGGAAGGCGACGAAATATCGCGGCTGTTAGCGGAAATCGACGTGCGGTTCGAACGCTGGACCGCCGATGTCGAACTGCCTGCCGACGCCGACGAAGCAACAGTCCTTGCTGCATACCGTCGATCGATCGATCGCCTGCGCAACGAGTGCGGCTATCAATCCGAAGATGTCATTCACCTAAAACGCGGCACTCCCAACACCACGGCAATCCGCGCGAAATTCTTGAGCGAACATGCGCACGCAGAAGATGAAGTGCGTTTTTTTGTCGAGGGACGCGGCGCTTTTTACTTGCGGGCTGCGGGTAAAGTGTATCAAACAATTTGCGTTCGCGGGGATCTCATTAGCGTTCCGGCGGGGACCAAACACTGGTTTGACATGGGGCCCGATCCAGAATTTACGGCCATTCGGCTTTTCACAACGCCTGAAGGGTGGGTTGCCGACTTTACCGGCGATACAATTGCTGACCGGTTTCCGAAACTCGAAGATTGAATCGACTGCATTTTGCTTGCGAAGCGGTGGTAACCGATATTGAAGGGACCACCGGCTCCACCGCATTTGTGAAAGACGTCCTGTTTCCATATGCTGACGCGCAAATGGAGCAGTATTTGCAATCGCACCGGCACGAGGCGGAAATATGCGAACTTCTTGCCGAAGTCGCGCGCGCGGCAGAGGTGGACCCGGATAATTTTGATGGATTGGTCGCGCAACTGCGGCGTTGGATTGCACAAGACGAAAAATTCACGCCGTTAAAAACACTTCAGGGAAAAATCTGGGCTTGCGGATATGCTGATGGCGCGCTGCTCGGTCACGTCTACGATGACGCAGCCGATTCACTGCGTAAATGGCATTCAACAGGCTTGAAAATCTTTGTCTATTCGTCGGGCTCAGTAGCTGCGCAGCGACTGCTCTTTTCTCACAGCGTTGCGGGCGATCTCACAGCACTTTTCGACGGCTATTTTGACACAACAACCGGGCCGAAACGCGAGGCGGATTCGTACTCGTCGATCGCTCGAGCGATTGCGCTGCCTGCTGGGCGCATTCTATTTCTGTCCGACTCACCCGCAGAGCTCGACGCCGCGAGAGAGGCGGGCTTCCGCACGGTTCAGGTGGTTCGCGCGAACGATGAAACTGTCGCCGCTCCGAGCCACGTGTGGATCCGGTCCTTCTCCGAATTAGATCTTGAGCCGGCAGCGCAAATCCATTCCAGTTGAAAACCTATTTATCGAAGGAGAAAGCAAAAGTGACTAACCAGATCCGCTCGACGGCCAGCGTGCTGCTTCTCGCTCTGCTTGCATCAGGCTGCGCGCAAAAGACCGAGTCGTCTAGTACCACAGTGACGCAAACGCAGTCGAATCCGGAGGCGACGCAGGCTGCCAATACGGCGCACGATCCATGCGCACTGCTGAGCAAGAGCCAGGTGTCGGCAGCCATTCACAAGCCTGTCGAGGCGGCGAACGCAACTGATGACACACATTGTTTGTATGGTCCCAAAGGCGGCGGCATGAACTCGATAATTGTTGAAGCATCCTGGACCGGTGCGGACGCGCAATTTCAAGGTGGTCAGGCTGCCAATTCAATGATGGGCGACACCAGCAAGGCACCAAAAGTCGGTGACGCGTCGTACGCGACGGCCATGGGCAACCTGTTCTACGCACGTAAGGGCGACGCATACGTCGGAATTGACATGCGAGCCGCGGCCGTAAACGTTAAGGAAGTTGGACCGGCGCTGGCCCGTCAGGCGCTGGCCAAAATGTAGTTATCGCTTCGGACGGATGCGGTAAATCGCGCCGCCAAGATCTTCGGCAACAAAGAGATCGCCTTGCGGCCCCACGGCGATGCCCGTGGGGCGCGCGATGCGTTCATCGCCCTCAACCTGAAAGCCGCCAACAAATTCGTGCCACTGGGCATCGGGACGCTCCCAGTCCACGCCGCGCTGAGGATCGTCGCCGTGCATCGGCACGAAAATGACGCGCGGCGGAACCAAAGGCCGGTGCCACGAGCCGTGCAGGGTGACAAAAGCCCCGCCCCAGTATGCGCGAGGAAATGCATAGCGTCCGCCCCGCGGGTTGGCATAAAAGACCGCCCCAATCGGCGTTTCGTATGCGGGAAACACGACGCGGGGCTCGAGCGCGTGCGAACAGTCGTGCCCGGGGCTTACGGCCTTGCGATTCTCGAAACAGAAGGGCCATCCATAGTCGGCAATTCCCGCGTGCACGGTTATTGCGTCGAAAATTTCAAACGGATGGCCATGCGCTAATTCGTCTTGCCCGGCTACGCCAGCCCAGAGTGTGCCCGTCGCTGGATTTACCGCCAGTGCAATTGCGTTACGAATGTGCACGGCCTTCGCGGTTTTGTGGCTTCCGTCGAGTTGCATCTGTTGGATCGTCGCTCGAGTTGCGTCCAATTCTGGTTCACACGTGTTGCACGACGATCCAACCGAGGCAAAGAGCATCTCGTGCGTATATGCGAGCGAGGTCGTGACATGGTCGCTCGAGACGCCGCTCGTGCGGACTGACGCAATTTTTACCGGCGAATGCGCTGCGCGGGGATCGCCGTTGCGATACGGCGTACGGTAGACTCCAAATTGTCCCCCGAAAAATACCGCGTCGTGCGCATAGATCACCCCGGCAAGCGGGGCGTCATCAATGTGTGCAAAGACGGCCGGCGTTGCTGGTCGCTCCTCGGCGTGCGCAACAATGTAGACGTCGGAACCGGACGTGCCGATCAGAAGATCGCCGTTTGGCGTGAACGCAAGTTCGCGGGCTCCGCCAACATGAGCTATCTCGGTGATGGTGAACCCGACTGGAACGCTCGGCAGCGGCCTAGCCTGCGCATTGTGCAAGGGCGTTGCAACGAGAGCGGCCATCATACCGATGAACAAAATGCGCAACATGTTTACGAACGTCCTAGGGCGGGACTGATTTCGATCGAGGGTTTAAACCGCTGCATGAATTGCGATGCATTCAAATTCGTGTGCGCGGCGAGGCGAGAAAGACGCGGCTCCACAAAATCGGATGACTCCAGACGGATCATATATTTACGGGCGACCTCATAAGACTCGGTGGTTACATCAACCATGCGAATCCGCACGCGGCCAGTTGAGGCATCTAATAACTCGTCTAGATTCACCGGGACTACACGCCCTCCGGATAGTGCAATCAACGCTCCGCTGCCGCCTGATAACAGGTAGCGAACCGCTCCATAGCCGAGCGTACGTGTGTACTCGACGTCGAAAGGCACCGGCTTGGCGCAGCGTAGCTCGTAGCCGATATCTTTTGTGACCACCGTGGTTTGCAAGCCAAGTTCGATCAGGCGTTTGCGAACGGCGTCTCGCAAGACACTGCCTAGCGGTACATCTGCTAGTCGAACGTGACCGTAGGCATCGCGCGACACCCCGTCTAGCCCCGCGAGTTTTTCAGCCGAGAGACGTTCGGCGATACCCTCCGCAATGATTGCAACGCCATGGTCGTGCCCGTTCGCCTTGCGCTTGATGATTGCGCCCGCAATCGTGTCCACGACCGCGTCCAGGTCGAGTTCTTCGCCGCTAAATTCCTCGGGGATGATCGCGAGCGTAGCGCCTGCGGCCTTGCACATTCCGAGCGCCAGCGCGCCGGACTTCCGGCCCATGCTGATGACGAGATACCAACGCTCCGTGGTCCGCGCATCCTCCATCAAGCTCTCGATGATGTTGGTTCCTACCGAACGCGCGGTTTCAAATCCAAATGTTGGCGCATTATCCGGTAATGGCAGATCGTTATCAATGGTTTTTGGAACGGTTGCCACGCCGATGCGTCCTTGCGTTAGCTCCGCAATTTTTGTCGCCCCATAGGTCGTATCGTCGCCGCCTATAGCAATGAGGTAGCGTACGCCGAGGAGCGTTAAAGCATGAATGCATTGCTTGAGCGTTTGTTCGTCTTTGGCTGGATTGGTGCGAGACGTACGCAGAATGGAGCCGCCGGTGAAATGAATTCGCGAGACATCTTCAATGGTGAGGTCCGTGACTTTGGTTGTGTCGCCTTGTGCTAAGTGGTAGTAGCCGTCGTAGACGCCAATAACGCGCAGGCCGTTGTTCACGGCTTCGATGGTAGCCGAGGCTATCACCCCATTGATCCCGGGTGCCGGCCCACCGCCTACCAAAATTGCCAACGAGTCACCATTCATGTGGATGACTTTGCGTTTACAGCGACACATTCTTGCGTCCACAGGCGTCTACGTGGCACGTCGTGGAAGCTTGCGGGTATGGCAGAGGCGTTTGAAGCGGTATTATTTGATCTGTTCGGCACGCTCGTCGACGAGCGTGGAAACGCACTTCCCGGAGCGAGCGAGCTTCTCCAGAGCCTTCCTCGAAACCGCTGGGCCATCGTCACATCATGCGGGCGGAAGCTCGCTCTTGCACTCATCGCGCATGCAGGCTTGCCGCAGCCTGAAGTGCTGGTAAGTTCGGATGATGTCCCGCTAACAAAACCGCATCCGGCGTGTTATCTGGCGGCGGCACAGCATTTCGGCAATGGACCCGCACAATGTTTGGTCGTAGAAGACAGCCGCCCCGGCATCGAAGCCGGCAAAGCGGCGGGCATGACCGTGGTGGCGGTTGCGCGCGCGGGCGGCGCGTACATCCAAGCGGATCGCGCCGTTGTGAGTATTGCCGAGCTTCAATTAGAGGTGCAAGAAAACGGGGCCATCGCGTTGCGATAGCCCCGGCACGTCAATCGTGTTCGTTAAATGCTCGGAGGCGCTTCGTTGTCTTGGTCGTGATGCTGTTGCATCGTTTTAAGTTGTTGTTGCTGTGCCGGCGTAAGCAGGGCGTCAATCTGTTGATGAAGCGTGGCACGCGCTTGCGTGTCTGGCGGGCTACCCGGCGGATGCGCTTGGTGGAATGCCGATACAAGACCCTCAATTTGCGTTCGTTGTTGAGCGCTTAATTTCAAGGCTGCAAAGTGATGCATTATGCCCTGGCCTGAGGCACCCGGACGATCCTCCGGCGGACCTGCTGGCATCGCGGCAACGTTGGTTTTGAACTGCGCTTGTTGAGCAGGCGTGAGTAAAGCCATCATCTGATCGTGAAGCGTTTTCATCGCTTCGGGATCGCGCGGGCTGCCCTGTGGGTGCGCTTGGTGAAACGCCATCATGAGGGCCTTCATTTTGGTCTTTTGATCGTCGGTCAGATTGAGATTTTTCATGGCGCGCATGAAGCCATTATGGTGGCCGTGATGCATCTGGCCAGCGGCCGCTGGCGGGTCTGCCGGGGCGCTTTGCGCCATTGAGGCGACGGGCAATGCAAGCGCCGCCACCATACTTACCGGGATCAAGAACGTACGAATCAATTTCAAGGG
>JALYIF010000211.1 GCA_030775925.1 Vulcanimicrobiota bacterium
AAATCGACGGGCTTGATAGTTGGGAAGTCTACTGACGCGGAGGTATTGCGAACGATGACTTCATTATGCAGTCCTAGGATAAGCGGTTGGGCCAAACGCGCTGACACGGGCGTTACGAGATGCACCCAATACGATGATAGCCTCGGTGTAAAGAACGGCACGATGACGACTTTGCGATTCAGACCTCGCAAGCGGGCGTACGCGAGCATCATATCGCGATAGGTGACGATGTCGGCCCCACCGATTTCGTAGATTTTCGAGTCGCCGGGCGGTACTTGCAAAGCGGCGACAAGGTACGCAAGAACATCTCGGATTGCAATCGGCTGCGATCGTGTCATCACCCAGCGCGGCGCGATCATCACCGGCAAGCGTTCCGTAAGATACCGCATCATTTCAAACGAAATGCTACCGCTACCAATAATCATCGCAGCACGAAACTCGATCACCGGCGGCCCGGCTTGCCGAAGCACGTCACCAACCTCGTGCCGGCTACTCAGATGGTGCGACAGGTCACTGCCCTCAGCTCCCAACCCGCCAAGATACACAACACGTGTAACGCCGCATTCGCGCGCGATCTTTCCAAACTGCGCCGCCGCCTCCCGGTCCCGCCCAGCAAAGTCGCGGGCATCGCCCATGGAATGGACCAGATAGTAAGCCGTATCAATGCCCTGGCACGCCTGCCTCAGGCTGCCTTCATCAAACAGGTCGCCTTCAACGACCTCGGCACCCAGAAACCGGCCATCGAGTCGTTGAGCATTGCGAGCGAGACAGCGGACCGCGTGTCCAGCTTCAAGCAGCCTGGGAACGAGGCGGCCGCCGATATAGCCCGTTGCGCCAGTCACAAGAATCTTCACATCAATACAACGCTGCCAGCGGCCTGACCGGATTGGGCAACGCTCGTTTTCCCGCCGTCGCGTTCCACCTTCGAGTTGCTCGCGCGTTTCCGCTTCAAGCGCCTGCCTGTAGGAGTAGGAAGCTCGAAGCGGTAGAACTACAGCCTCTGCACGTTTTTCTCTAGAGGTTGCGGTCATGCGTTCTTACTTCTCACAATTACTGCGCTTGGCGGGCGTCATCGCTCTGCTTGTCTTGGTCTTCTCCGATGCGAATGTGCGGGCGGCCGTAGGGCTGTCCAGCGGCATCGATAGCAAAAATCTCGATCGCACGTGCAAGCCGTGCGCTGATTTCTACCAGTTTGCCAATGGCGGATGGATCAAAAATCACCCCATCCCCGCAGCCTATCCATCGTTCGGCAGTTTCAATGTCCTCTCCGATACAAACAACGACGTGCTGCACACGATCTTGGATAAAGCCGCAGCCGCACACAATGCTCCGGGCAGCAATGCCCAAAATATCGGTGATTTCTATGCGAGTTGCATGAATGAGAGCGCGATCAACGCCGCCGGGATCACGCCACTGACCGCCCCATTTTCGCAAATTGCCAAAATTACCTCAGCGGCGTCTTTGGGCCCCGTACTTGCGGATTTACACGACGCGGGTGTTGCCGGCTTCTTTAGCTTCGGTGCCGACGCAGATTTTAAAAATAGTACGATGAATATTTCTTCATTGGACCAAGGCGGCTTGGGAATGCCGGACCGGGACTACTATCTTAAAGACGATGTGCGCAGCAAGCAATTGCGCGACCAATACGTGGTACATGTCACCAACATGTTTAAGCTGGCCGGCGATAGTCCTGAAAAGAGCGCATCCGAAGCGCAGACGGTGATGGGCATCGAGACAACGTTGGCAACGAATTCCATGACGCGCGTCGCACGCCGGGATCCCAACGCCGTCTATCATAAAATGAGTCTTGCAGATGCAGAAGCGCTGACGCCCAATTTCGACTGGAAGGGTTATTTTGCCGCGGCCGGCTTGAGCGATCCAGGATCGCCGAACGTTGCCTCACCTGAGTATTTCAAGGCGCTTAATGCGCAACTTGCGACGCTTAGCCCAGCCGACATTCAAGCGTATCTCCGTTGGCATGTGATTCATGCATATGCGTCGCAACTTCCCACCGCTTTCGGCGAAGAAAATTTTAGCTACTACGGCAGAACGCTGAGCGGGACGACGGCCCAGCTGCCGCGTTGGAAGCGTTGCGTGAGTGCGACCAATCGTGTGCTAGGCGAGGATCTCGGACGTTTTTACGTAGCCCAAACGTTTTCGCCGGCCGCCAAAGCCCGTGCGCTCGCAATGGTAAAAAATATCAAGGCTGCGCTGCGCGACGATTTCTCAACCCTGTCATGGATGACTCCGGAAACCCGCAAACGTGCGGTCGCAAAATTAGATGCGTTCGATCTAAAAATTGGCTATCCTGATACGTGGCGCGACTATGGGAAACTGGATATTATACCGACATCGTACGTCTTAAATGCAATTGCATCGAACAGGTTCGAAACCGCACGTGATCTGGCAAAAATTGGAAACCGCGTCGACCGGACCGAATGGGGCATGAGCCCGCCCACCGTAAACGCCTATTACAACCCGACGGTCAACGAAATCGTGTTTCCCGCCGGCATCTTGCATCCGCCGTTCTTTAACGCGAGCGCGGATGACGCAATCAACTACGGAGCAATCGGTGCTGTGGTCGGGCATGAGTCCACCCATGGATTCGACGATGAGGGCCGCCAGTTCGACCTCAACGGAAACCTTACCGATTGGTGGCAACCTGCCGACGGCACCGCCTTCAATGCAAAGGCACAATGCATCGTCGATCAATACGACGCATTGTCACCGCTCCCGGGCGTGCACGAAAATGGAAAACTCGTGCAGGGCGAGGCCATTGCAGATCTCGGGGGACTGACCATCGCGTATCGGGCGTTCGAAAAGTCGCAAGCGGGCAAACCGCGCCGGACGATCGATGGGTTCACACCGGAACAACGCTTTTTCATGGGCTGGGCGCAAGTTTGGGCCTCGAATCAACGTGAAGAGAGCACGCGCCTGCGTGTGAATACCGACGTGCACGCCTTTGACAAGTTCCGCGTTAACGAGACGGTGTCCAACATGCCATCCTTCGCCACGGCTTGGTTCTGTAAACTCAACGACCCGATGGTGCTCCCGGCATCCAAGCGGTGCACTATCTGGTAGACCGGGTCCCACATCAAAAGACCCCCGCGTGCCAAATTGGCCCTCGGGGTTTCTTTTTTAACTTCATATCTGACACTGCGTGTCATATATGGGCTGCTAATCTACGCATAACCCACTTGAATTGCAAGGAGTAGCAAGTAGATGAGCACTTTGGAAGCCACTAAACGGGATAGCGCAACCATCCACGGCGTCGACCTCTTCGGATATCTAGTCAAAGACCCGCAGCGGGCCATCGCCTTCTATCGAGATGTTATCGGGATCGCTCCGACCGACATCGATGCCCAGGGCCGCGGGGCTGAATTCACG
>JALYIF010000212.1 GCA_030775925.1 Vulcanimicrobiota bacterium
ATGCGGGGGTACCTACATTGTTCCCGGATTTTGGCCGCTTAATCACCTGTATGTGCGAGTTCCCCGAGCGCCTGGTGTACGGCACGCAGTGCTTGGGCAGTCGGCGGGGCATCGGCACTCTCGACGAGATCGAGCAGCTGGGCCAGGCGCCCCTGAAGACCCTGGAGCGCCTCCTTCGTCGCTGTGTCCTTGGGGCTTTTCAAACGGGCAGCAACGCCGCGCAGCGCCGCTGCGAGTTGTTGGGCTACGGCAAATTGAGCCTGAAGCTGCGCCTGACTCATAGCGATTCGCGGGTCCATTTTAATCGTAAGCGGTTGGCGGTACGAATGACCGCCGGCTGTTAGCACGACGGTATAGGTGCCGGGCACGGCGATTGGACCGCGCGGAACGCGGGGCGTGTCTGCAAAGATTGCCGAGATCGGATAATCGTGTTCGAGCACGTCAGGAGCCGGGTAGCGGAGGTCCCAAACCAGCCGGTGCATGCCGGCGTTCGCGCTGGGTATTTGCGTGGGCCGAATCCAGTAGGCCGGTTTGTCGACGCCCGGGTCGACCCGCTCTGGCTGATCGGTGCTTGCGTACCGCCGCACAAGGGTACCATGCCCATCGCGAACCTCGATGATGACCGGCCCGGCGGCAGCCGCCGGCAAGAAATAATCGATCATGGCGCCGTCGGGCGGATTCTGACCCGCGGGTTCTTCGGGCGGCAGCGGCGTGTCGGTATTTTGGTTCCAACGAATCCGGTAGGCGAGCGCCGGACGGAAGAGTCGCGCATTGACCGATTGCGCCCTTGCCAGTTGCCGCAGCGGCGTTATGTTATCCAAAATCCAAAACGACCGGCCATGCGTGCCCACCACGATGTCATCCTGGTGAATGACCAAATCCCGCATCGAAGTGGCCGGCAAATTAAGCTGCAATGATTGCCAATGGTTGCCGTCATCGAACGAAACATAAATCGCGTGTTCGGTTCCCGCAAAGAGCAACCCACGCTGAGTTGGATCTTCACGGACCACGTTGACGGCCGCATCTTGCGGCAGGCCGTTCGCAATCAAATCCCAGTGCTTCCCGGCGTCGTGCGTCCGGTAGACATATGGATGTAAATCGTCGAGCCGGAACCGGTTGACCGCTGCATACGCGGTCTGTACATCGAAGTGCGATGCATCGAGTTGCGCGACCTTGCTCCAGGAGGTAAGGCCGGGCGGCGAGATATTGCGCCAAATTCGCCCACCGTCTGCGGTGCGCCAGATCAGGCCGTCATCGGTGCCGGCCCAAATTACCGCGCCTTGTAGTGGTGAAGGAGCAAGTGAGTAAATCACTCCGCGGCGTGCGTGTTTTGCTGCGGTTTGCGCGAAGATTGTTAAATTTGGCGTGACGGCTGCAATTTTACGCGTGAGATCGGGACTAATAATATCCCATCTCTGTCCGCCGTTGCGCGTACGAAAGAGTACGCTGGATCCCAAGTATAGCGTGTGCGGATCGGTTGGCGAAAATAGCAGCGGTGCGGTGCGATTAAACCGGTAAGTTTTGTTACCGCGCCAGTTCAGAACCGGCCCGACTTCTTGCACTTCGCCGGTCTTGCTATCGTAGCGCTGGACTTTTCCGCCGTAGATGATGTTTGGATGCAATGGATCGGGCGCGACATATCCATACTCTTCGGTCCCGACCGGATGCCATTCACGAAAGCTGATTTCGCCGTAGTTGCTGCGGCTCGGGGTGCCGGCGCTGCCGCTTTCTTGTTGAGCTCCGTAAACCCAATAGGGAAACTGGTTGTCGGTGATAACGTGAAAAAACTGCGCTGTCGGCTGATTGTACCAACTGCTCCAGGTCTTGCCGCCGTTGACGCTAATGGTCGCGCCCTGGTCAACCGCAAGCGCAATGATCTGTGTATTTTCAGGATTGATCCACACCGTATGATAGTCGTCGCCGCCCGGAGCGCCTTTGATTGCCGTAAACGTTTTTCCACCGTTCGTGGAACGGTACGTCGATGTGTTTGCAATGTATACGATGTTTTCGTCAGCCGGGTCGACAGAGACGTGCGCGAAGTCCTGGCCGCGCCCGGTAATACGATCTTCGTTGTTGGCTACCGTCCAGGTTGCGCCGGCATCGGCTGAACGATAAAGAGCGGCGGCTTTGGCATCGACTTGTGCGTACACCACATTCGAATTGCTACGAGAAATTCCAAACCCGATGCGGCCGATCAATGCGGGCAATCCGACGGCAAGCTTTTTCCAGGTCGAACCGCCGTCAACTGATTTATACATGCCGCTTAGATCTTGGTGTTCGAATACGTCGCTAAACCAGGCCGAATGACGAGCCGCCCACATTGAGGCGTATAGGACTTGTGGATTGCTCGGATCCATGGCGATGCTAGCGGCGCCGGTATCGGGGTTTGTATACAGCACTTTTTGGAATGTGGCTCCGCCGTCCAGGGAGCGGAACACCCCGCGCTCGGAACTCGGCCCGTATGGGTGCCCGAGCACGGCTACGAAAAGGCGGTTCGCATCCTTGGGATCGACGACGATGGCGCCAATCTGCTGCGCGTCGCGCAAGCCGAGATGTTGCCAAGACTTTCCGCCGTCGCGCGATTTATAGATGCCATCCCCGGTTGAAAGATCTGGTCGCAACAGTCCCTCACCACTGCCGGCGTAAATCGTTTGCGGGTCCGATTGCGCAACCGCTAGCGCGCCGATGGATTGGGTCGGTTGTCCGTCAAAAATTGGCGTCCATGTGCGCCCATAGTCGTCGGTTTTCCAGACGCCGCCGTCGGTGGGCGCCATGTAAAAAATGTTTTGCTGTTTTGGAACGCCGGTGATGGCAACGGTGCGTCCGCCGCGAAATGGGCCGATCGACCGCCAATGCAATCCGCCGAAGGCCGAAGGATCGACGGCTTGTCCAAACGCCTGCGCCGGGAAGAGAGCGGCGGCCAAGGCCAGGCAAAGCAAAGCAGAGAGACGGCGGTACATTGAACCTCCATAAAAACAAACGCCCGCAAGCAGTTGCTCCGGGCGTTCGACATGGCGGTTGTGTTCCTATCTTGGGCGTTTCCCATTTCGAGGGACGCCGCGATGCTTGGGCATGAACGGCGGGCCCACCGGATAGGAACCCTTGCGCGACAGGCTGTCGTCGACATCCTCGCATCCGATTGGCGTAAATTCGCGGCAGTCTCCCGGGCGGGCTCCATAAATGCCGCAGTAAAACTTCCCCGATTTAGCGCCTTTAAGAAAAATGCACTGCGAAGCGATATCGTCGGTGACCTTGCGCAGGAATCCAACGTAGTGGCCATCGGAACTCATCCGCTGCACAACATATTCATCGAGTACGTCGCGATAGGGCATGCCGAAATGGTCGGCAATGCGCTGCACGTCGGATTTACTCACAAAGGGCTCGTAGCCGCTGCAACATTCCGCGCAGCCCGGCGGGCAAGCCACATTTTCGGGAAGATCCTTGAGGTGCTTGCGCGAGAGGTCAATCACTTTTGCAATCGCGCGCACGAATTCTTCGTCCTCGTTGTATTTATAGGACCATTCTTTGTGCGTGATCTCATTGGCATTATAACTGCGCGTGATGCGCTCGTTATATTTAATTGTGATGTGCTCTTCGGTAATTTCGATCTCGTTGACATGCTCCATCCGCGTGGTATCGAGCATCTCGGGATGTGTTGGCTGTTGCGTGTCGCGCGTAAATTCGCGCAGATTGATGAGATCGATCGTGGTGATCGGGCCCGTTTGTATCGGGCGAACGTCATGGGGCTGGGGGCCTTGGGCACCGGGCTGCGGATCGTCCGACTTCACGCCGGGCACGATTACTTTTTTGTTCATGGGTGCCTCGTATCTTACATAATGCGCAAGGCTGTTCCCGTGCGAATAAGAACTACCCCGCCATGCGAAAAGCGATTGGTGTAGACCTAGGCGGGACCCACGTGATGGCCGCCGTTATTCAAGAAGACGGGACGATCTTAAGCCGGCACGAGCAAGACCTCACCGACCACGCCGTAGACGCGGTCATGAAGGCCATCGAGGACACGATCGACGCCGCGCTTGCCGACGTGAAAGATAAATCGGTCGTCGGTATTGGAATCGGTTCTCCGGGCAATATCGAACCGCGCTCCGGAATGATTCTCTACTCGCCCAACTTCCAGTGGACCAATGTTCCACTCGGCGAGAAGCTACGCGGGCATTTCGATCAACCCGTCTTTATCGGCAACGATGCGCGGTGTGCAACGCTCGGTGAGTACACCTATGGGACGGGTAAGGGGACAAAGAATTTCGCGCTTTTGACGATCGGCACGGGCATTGGTGGCGGCGTCGTCTCCGAAGGTTCGCTACTCTTGGGCCACACAGCCGGAGCCGGAGAGTTCGGGCATCACCAAATTCGGCCGAACGACGGTTTTGTTTGCAATTGCGGAAAGATCGGCTGTTTCGAAGCCCAAGCGTCGGGAACGGGCCTGATCCGCCACGCGTTTGCCGTGCAGCCCTCGTTTCCGCGCAGTCGCCTGCTGGATAAAGATCGCGATAAGCTCGGGACCAAGTCGATTCGCAAGGCTGCGCAAGCGGGCGATCCACACGCAAGTGCCGCCTGGAAAAACTTCACCGTCGACTTATCAACTGGGCTTGCAAACATTATTGCGTTCGTAAATCCGGAATTAATTGCCCTCGGCGGTGGCGTCAGCAGCGCGGCGGATTTTATGATTGATGCGGTGCGCAATCGCGTCGATGAGCTCACGACCATGGTTCCTCGCGGTACGACGCGCATTGTCATCGCAAAACTCGGCAACGATGCAGGCGCCATTGGAGCCGCAACCATGGCTTTCCGCGGAGGACTCACAACCGCAAGTGCCACGTAGAAAAGCCTTAATCACCGGCGCCTCAGGTGGGATCGGCCTAGAGCTGGCCAAGCTCTTTGCCGCAGACGATCACGACCTAGTCATCGTCGCGCGGTCGGGTCCGAAATTAGAAGAGCTTGCTGCGCAGTTTCGCGCGCAGTACGGCGTTGAGGTGCAGACAGTCGCCCTGGACCTCTCGATGCCGTCAGCTGCGCAAACGTTGTTCAACCAGGTCGGCACATGCGATGTCCTAGTAAATAATGCCGGATTCGCAACCTACGGAAAATTCGTGGACAATCCGTGGGAAGAGCAGTACGGAGAATTGCAACTCAACGTCGTGACGTTAACCGAGTTGACGCGACTTTTCGTGCCCGGCATGATCGCGCAGCGTTGGGGCCGCGTTCTCAATGTCGCTTCGACCGCCGCATTTCAACCGGGACCGCTCATGGCCATCTACTACGCAACCAAAGCGTACGTCTTGTCATTTTCAGAAGCCATCGAAAACGAACTCAAAGACACGGGTGTCACGGTAACATGCCTCTGCCCCGGCGCAACAGACACGGGATTCCAAGCGCGCGCCAACATGGAAAATGTGCGCCTCTTCTCGGTCGCGGTTGCGGACGCAGCAAGCGTAGCCAAAGCTGGCTACGACGGCCTGATGCACGGCAAGAGCGTCGTAATTCCCGGATTCAAAAACAAAGCACTCGCATTCTCAACACGCCTCACACCACGCAAACTCGTAACAAAAATCTCCCGCGCCGTCGTCGAACAATCAAAATAAATCTCAATAACTCCTGAGCTAATGAAATGTCACCCTGA
>JALYIF010000213.1 GCA_030775925.1 Vulcanimicrobiota bacterium
GCTAACGCCTCAACGCTTCGGCGCGTGGCTCGAAAAGCATAACGAGCGACGCATCGCAGGCATGCGGTTTGTGCGACTTCGGGACGATCGCCTGAACACATATCGCTATTCGGTGTGCAGGACGGAGTCTGCTCCCGTCCAAGACAATCGAGATTTAGTGTAATGGACAATCTATACCTGACTGCACCAGTAAATGAAGCGGTCGTGTTTACGGTGCGCCGATCGGGGATGCAATCATGACCGCGCTTACGCCCGCGATGGGAGCGAGACACGGCTCACATTTCGAGGATCTTCGCGCGCTATTTAGCCCGATATGTAATAGCGCAGCTCTGCGTAAAGCCGAATTGGGTAAGATCGCAATTGCATTGATGAGTTGGAGCCAGACGCTCCACGCCAACCGGCTCTCCCGAGCACGGTGGACACCCCGCAAGGGGCGATGCGGCCGACCCGGCAAACAATCGGGAAATGCCGTGACGCGTCTCGCTCCAGCTTTCGACCAACTGGAGCGTTTTGCTATGTTTGCAATAAATCGGCTTTATTACGTGGCGCGGGTGCGATCGTGACGCGCCTAACGCGCGAGCAGCGCCAAAAACTCGCAGAGTACGCAACCGCGCCATGTAAGGAGCGGCTCTACAATATGCGCTGGCTTGACGAAGATGAATGGTGTCAAGTCACAAGTGAGGCGCTGACGCTGTGCCACAAACACGCGAAACCGATTCCGGCGACGCTGCCGAAGTGGGTCAAAAACGATCAGGAGCGGGAAATGGAAAAGGAAGCGGATTTCTACTGACTCCATCAACGCGACCCTAAGCGACATAATGTTGCCCGGGGAAGCGGATAACGAGGTCACGCTAGAGGTAGAACGTGACGAGACCATCGCGCTAATCAAGTCGCGAGAGGCGCAGGAAGAGCTTCGGGTCGGTAAGAAGTTAACTAAGGCGCAGCGGGATGCAATTCGGGAGGAGATGAAGCCGGGGATGGAGGCGAACATAGGCGGGGCGTTTGTCCGCGCTCCACGGACACTTGCTCCCGCATCGTCCGACGATGCTGACGATTCAGCTCTGTCCCGGATCGACCGCCAACTAGCCGCTTTGGGTGCAATACCCAAGTGGGGTAAAGAATGTTGCGTCAGGGATGAAGGATGCGGCCGCTGTGGATATTTTCGCGGCGTGAGAAGACCGCCTAAGCATCGGTCATCGTTGCCTATGCGAGCCCCCGATATGCGGGCGATTATTGAGGCGATCGACGACGAAAAGGCAAAGATCGCGGCGGACAAAGATCGCCTCAAACGAACGATGCGCGAATCGCTGCATAACAAGCTACCGAAGAAGGCCGCGATGCACGCGAGCGAATCGGTGGCCGCGCCGAAAAAGGTAGCAGCATGAGTGGCTACTTGAAACATCCTAAGATGCGTGCCCAGCGAGACGTACGCGACTATGGCTGCAGTTTAGTAAGTCGGATTCTGTGGGCGATGGGGGAGTACGCGCCCGCCCGGAAATCGCCTGCGGTCGCACCCCACAAACCGGTGGCATCGGATGCTTGTTGTAGTTCACTCTGTTGGGAGCGCCTATGTTCCTAACTCAAGAACAGCTTTGCGAAATGACTGGCTACCGCCGATACTCAGGACAGCGCAGATGGTTGCAGCGTGAAGGCATTGGCTTCCGCATACGGGCGGACGGTAGGCCGGTAGTGCTGATCTCCGATTTGACCAAGGCACCCCCGCCTCAAGCGCAACCGAACTTCGCAGCCATCGCAAACCGAGGATCGGCCCGTGGGTAGACATCGCAAATCCGGTAAACACCTTCCTCAGCGAATGTACCACCAGCACGGCAGCTACTACTTCGTCGATTACACCGGCAAATGGAATAATTTGGGTCGGTCATACCCGGAGGCGCTCCGCAATCTTGCAGTGCTCGTTGGCGACACCCGCTCCCTGGCTACTATGAATGGCGTCTTTGACCGTTACGCCCAGGAGGTCCTGCCGACGAAGGCACCCCGCACGCAGCTCGACTATCGCAAGCAGCTCCCGCGACTGAGGGCCGTGTTCGGCGAAGTACCGCCTGCTGAGATAACAGCAACCCATGTGTTTGAGTATCGGAACTTGCGCGGCCAGCAGTCAGTGGTCCAGGCCAATCGCGAAAAGTCGTTGCTGTCTGCGGTCTTCACCAAGGCAATCGAATGGGGTGTCCTAACGCAGAACCCGTGTAAGCAAGTACCGCGCCTCCATGAACAAAGACGGGAGCGCTACATCGCCGAGGCGGAGTTTCAAAACGTGCGCAATCTGGCGACGCCCATGATGCAAATTGCGATGGACCTGGCGTTACTCACGGGCCTCCGGCAAGGCGATCTTCTCGGTCTGGAGAAACGTCAC
>JALYIF010000214.1 GCA_030775925.1 Vulcanimicrobiota bacterium
GTCGCGTGCTGGGCGACAACACCTCGGCGCGCCATCATGCTCACGGTGTTGGTCTCCAGCATTGCGTGCTGGCTCAATTGGGGCTTCGGGCTTGTTGTCGCGGCGCTGCTAGCCCGTGAGATCGCCAAGCGAATTCCGATTGACTTTGGGTGGCTCGTCGCAGGAGCGTATTCGGGATTTTTGATTTGGGCAAGCGGTCTTTCCAGTTCGATTGCGCTAGCTCAAGCCACACCCTCGTCCGCGCTTAATATTGTTGCAAAAGTTACGGGTCATTCGATCCCGTTGTCTCAAACAATTTTTACGCCGTTCAACCTCGTGCCGGTCGTCGTACTCTTAATCGCGATGCCGCTTTTGTTTGCCGCCATGCAGCCGCCGGAATCCGTGATGGTTTGCGCTGATGCGCAGCGTCTGATTGCCGAGGATCAACCTCATGTTGCGAGCTTGTCCAACGGCACGGTCGCAAGTGCGCTTGAAAATGCTTGGGTTCTTACCCTGATAATCGTGCTCGCGGGCGCGACCTATTTGGGGCAACTGTGGTATCGAAACGGCTTGAGCTTAGACATCGACTCCGTCATCTTCATATTTTTACTGTTTGGGATGCTCTTGCATTGGCGACCCATTGCCTATGCTGGAGCCGTAAGCGCCGCAGCCCGGGTGACCGGTCCACTGATCTTGCAGTATCCACTGTACGGCGGAATCATGGGGATCATGACGGCAACCGGACTCGCAGGCGTGATCGCCAAAGCGTTCATCACTTTTTCGACCGCCGCAACGCTTCCATTCTGGAGTTACGTGGCCTCGGTCATCATCAGTCTCTTTGTGCCGAGCGGCGGCGGACATTGGGCGGTGCAGGGCCCATTCGTCGTGCCCGCGGCCAGCGCACTGCACGCTTCGCAAGCCGCAAGTGCAATGGGTGTTGCGATGGGGGAACAGGTAGCCAATATGATTCAGCCATTTTGGGCGCTGCCTATTATCGCCATTGCCGGGATCGGCATCCGGCGCGTGTTGGGATTTACAGCCGTGAGCTTTTTGGTGGCGTTCCTGGTGTTTGGCGCATCGCTACTACTGCTTGCTCCGCGCTGATTCCGGCCTGGGTCGATCCTCGTTCCCGGCAATGCGAAATATTCGGAATACTCCGACCGCCGAAATGGTCGCCAGAATCCAGAAAAACCACGGCGGACGTCCGCTTGCATACTCGATCTGGACCATGAATCCAGCGGCTGCCGCACAAATGACGTATATCCAGACTTCTCGCGTGCCGTCCCCGTCGATAAGATGACGCATACTTGCTTGATAGCGAGGGCCGGTGCGCAATTCCCGCCAGTGAGGACCAATTGTTGCGACAAAAGGCAGAATGTATAGATTTTTCATGCCAATGTTGTGGCCGGCGGACGGAGACTTTCCAAGGTCCACGAACGTTAGGTCCTCGCATGCTGAAGAAAAAGATAGAGAATTGGCCGGTCTTCGTTGGGCTGGCCATCATCCATATTGGGGCCCTTGCCGCGCTGCTTCCGGGGATGTTTTCCTGGTCGGCTATCGTCGTGATGCTGGTGCTCGCCTATATCACGGGCGCACTAGGTGTAACGCTAAATTATCACCGGACCTTGACGCACCGGTCGCTGAAAATGGTTAAACCGCTGGAGTATTTAACCGCGGTTTTCGCGACGCTCTCACTTCAAGGCGGACCCATTGAATGGGTTGCCACGCATCGCGCGCACCATGCACACTCCGATAGCGAAAAGGATCCGCACAATTCCAATGAGGGCTTTCGCTGGTCGCACTTGACGTGGCTCTACCTCGCCAATCGAGCGATCCTGACGCGAGAGCAACAGCTTCGCATGGCGCATGATATCGCCGCCGAGCCGTTCTACGTCTTCATTGATAAATATCAACTGGTATTGCAAGCCGCGCTCGCGCTTGTGCTCTTTGCGTTCGGCGGTTTGCCCTGGGTCATTTGGGGTGTGTTCGTCCGGCTCGTGGTGACCTATCATCTCACGTGGCTTATCAAC
>JALYIF010000215.1 GCA_030775925.1 Vulcanimicrobiota bacterium
GTATTATAGGTTGTCGATAACGGGCTCCGGCCCGTTTATTTAATGTCGGGGTTATAATGGCTAAAAAAGAAAACCGGGTCATGGTCGTGATGGCGTGCACCGAGTGCAAGCGTCGCAACTACAACACCCAAAAAAATAAGCAACACACGACCGATCGCTTGGAATTAAGCAAGTATTGCCGTTTCTGCCGCGGTCACTATCCGCACAAAGAAACCAAGTAGTTTCAATTCCCCATTCTTGCTACCGGAAATTGGCCGGTAGCGAGGCGCTGGGGGCCGCCGTGTGCCTTTGCACACAAGGTCATCAGCAACGATGCTAGCGGTCAATTTTTAGGGCGGTAGCTCAATTGGTAGAGTTGCGGTCTCCAAAACCGTCGGTTGCAGGTTCGAGTCCTGTCCGCCCTGCCAAAGTTTTTATGCACGGAGATGTCAGGTGATCAATAAGCCAACCGGCGGCGCGGGTACCCGTGGCGGCGGAAACAACAAGAACGGTGCGGGGCGTACGGTTGCTGTAACGCGCCGTGCAGGCGGGCAGAGCCCTCAAGAATTTGTACGAGGCGTTTTCTTAGAAATGCGTCGCGTAACGTGGCCTTCCCGTGAGGAGTGGATATCCGCAACCGTTCTTACCATCTTGCTGGTGGTCGGTATTGGGCTTTTTACGTTCACGGTCGATTGGCTCTTCGGGCTACTCTTCCAGTCGATCCATCCGGGCGCATAGCGTATGGATATGGAACAAGATCACCAGTTCGGCAGCGACGAGACCGCGGAAGCGCAGGGCTCGGTCGGCATTGCGGAAGCACACGAAGCCACCGATGTGGGCGCCATTACCGAAGAGATCGAAGCGCCCGTTGCCCGCCCGGCAGCCAACGCCAAGGACAACCGCAAGAAGTGGTATGTGATTCATACCTATTCTGGTTACGAAAATAAGGTCAAGGCCAACCTCGAGCGTCGTATTCATTCGATGAATATGCAAGACAAAATCTTCCGCGTCTTGGTACCCATGGAAGACGAAGTCGAGTTCAAAGACGGCAAGCGTAAGATTACGCCCAAGAAAGTATTTCCCGGCTACGTGCTGGTTGAAATGGATATGGACGACGCGTCCTGGTACGTTGTGCGTAACACCTCTGGTGTTACCGGCTTCGTCGGCAGTCCCGGCAGCGGCGAGAAACCGATTCCGCTGCAAGATAAAGAAGTAAAGACGATTTTGAAGCAGATGGGCATCGAAACGCCCAAACTCAAGATCGACTTCAAGAAGGGCGACCGCGTCAAAGTCACCTCTGGCCCGTTCTTCGACTTCACAGGACTCATCGACGAGATTCAGCCCGAGAAAGAAAAAGTGCGCGCACTCATTTCAATCTTCGGCCGCGAAACACCAGTGGAGCTCGAGTTCTACCAAATCGAAAAAGTTTAACCACCCTTCCCTTCGACAGGGCTCAGGGCAAGCTAGCTCAGGGTGACAATGGTGTCAGCCCGAGCCGGCACAGTGTCATGCTGAGCCGAGCCTGCCATGAGCTTGTCGAATGGAAGCATGGAAACAAGTAAGAGAGTTTCTCATGCGAAGCGACCCCGGTCGCGTGAGATGTTGAGGGGGAGTCTCGAAAGGACGAACAATGGCTAAAAAAGTTGTAGGCAAAATCGGCCTACAAATTGCTGCCGGCAAGGCCACGCCTGCGCCGCCGATCGGTCCGGCCTTAGGCCCTTACAGCTTGAACATCATGGACTTCTGCAAGCAGTACAACGAACGTACGCAATCGCAGGCAGGCATGATTATTCCAGTTGAAATTACCGTTTTCGAAGATCGCACGTTTACGTTCATTACGAAAACGCCGCCCGCTTCGTTTTTGATTAAGCAAGCCCTCAAGATTGAATCCGGCTCTAAAGAGCCCAACCGGAATAAGGTTGGCAAATTGACCGCGACCCAACTCGAAGATATTGCAAAGATCAAGATGCAAGATCTCAACGCGAACGACATCGATATGGCCAAGCGCATTATTGCCGGAACGGCGCGTTCTATGGGCGTGGAGGTAGCGTAATGCGTACACACGGTAAACGTTTTAAAAAACTTATCGAGGGTCAAGACCCCAAGACGTTGTTCGATACGACCGAAGCGATCGCGCTGGTGAAGAAGAATGCGAATGCAAAGTTCAACGAAACCGTTGAAGTCCACATTCGTTTAGGCGTCGATCCAAAGAAGAGCGATCAGAATGTTCGCGGCACGGTTCTGCTGCCGCATGGCACGGGCCGTACCGTACGCGTGATTGCGTTCGCCAAGGGTGATAATGCCAAGGCTGCGGAAGCCGCCGGCGCCGATGTCGTCGGCGAGCAAGACTTGATCGATAAAGTCAAGGGCGGATTCGCCGACTTCGATGTTGCCGTAGCC
>JALYIF010000216.1 GCA_030775925.1 Vulcanimicrobiota bacterium
ATGAAATGCCGTGGACATACCGGCCGCGGGCTTCTTGTACTCCCGGAATCACATTTGCCTGAACGGTCATCGTAGCAAAGGGCCGTTGCTTGACTACCAAAGACTTTTGCGCATACCGGTTCCCAAACAATTCCGAAGCGTTCGCCGATTCATGATGTTCGAGCACCTCAAGGACTTGCGCCGGTAGCGTGAAGCTGAGCTCCAACACCCATTCACGACGCAAAACCATGTCCGTGGCAATCCGCATACCGCCGGAGCTCGTATCAAGGGCGGTCGCACGATGTGTTCCGGGTATGCCCGGCACTTTGTAGGTCATTTGGAACGGCCACGACACACGGAACGCTGACCGTGATTGTTCGGCCTTCTTCTTTCCAACGGCGCTCAGAGCAACCGCGGGAGGCTTTTTCAAAGGCATCTCCGCTTCGGCGCGCTTATGAACGATGAGCCGCCGTTCCAATTGCGAGATCTCTTGCAAAAGAACATCGTGATCCGCGGTTTTCATTGGATCGAATTTTACGCCGTAGAAATAGATATGCTCGGACTCCGCGTAGCGTTTGGTACGGATAACGCCGCTTAGTTTCATGTCCGGTTTTCCATCGCCCCGACGAAGGGTATAACTCACGGGCTGGCCGCCCTCAACCATGATACGGCTGGCAATGAGACAGCCTCCGCCCGAGATATCGACCAGCAAGGCCGGCAATGGAATACTCATGCCAGCCTCGATGTCAATGCTTAGCCGCAGCGGAACCCGAAAAAAATCGCGCTTGCGTGGTGCTGGAGGCACCGCAGGCTTGGGATGCGCCTTTGATGACGTTGTGAACATCACGATTGCACCGTATCTATAGCAAACGATAACTTCGAACGACATAAACCCGCTGCCGACCGGTATCCCCAAGTATACGCTGCTCTACAACAAGGCGGTAGGGTGCTTGCTTGCCTGGCGTAAACGCCTTGTAAAAATAATCATAACGATTAAGCCCGTGTAAATCGACGGTAAACAAAAAGAACCGCCTCCTAACGAGGCGGTTCTTCAGGTGGACCCAACCCAATTTAGTGAAGAATATACATGTCAGTAGTGCGATCCGAAGCATGATTGTGCGCCACACGCATAATCGTTGAAGAGCCGGGCTGCGTCACGAAGTTCAAGCGCATTCTCTGCTGGCTGACCGTGACAAACCCTTGGGATACGATCGTGTCGTATCCAGGTTTCTCAACGCGCACCGTATGCGCATTGGCATGCAACCCAGCAAAGCAGTACAATCCGCGAGCGTTTGTAACCAGGGAATCTTTTTCGGACGGAGATTCGATCGTGACCCGTGCACCGGCTAAGGGCTGGCCTTGGGCACGCACAGATCCGCACAAGGAACCATCATTGGCCAAGGCCGTAGCCGGCAAGGCCGCACACGCAAGGACAATCGCTACGATGTATTTATCGATTTTCATACCAGAGGTTTACCCGGCTTTTACAATCTGTACTGGCAGAGGCTTTCTTGCTTTAATTCCTAGTCGTCGGTATTAGCGAGCCGGCGTCCGGTTGCCTCAATGACTTTGCCCAACATGCTGACTGCTTCAGCGCGGCTGGCGTTGCTGAACATGTACTTGAGCTTCTCGTCAGAGTCCTCAACGATGAAGACGGCCTTCTTGCCGGCGCGAAGGGCCGCAATTAGGCGGTTTAAGTACACTTCGTCTTCGGGTGCGAGCACGGTCGCTGCAGATCCATCTGCTTCGCCTTCGGTTAACAGGTATTTGAGAACGGCGTTAATGTCCCGTGGTGTTTCCACGATTACTACCTCCATGCAAAAGAGCCGCGGCTACAAAACACGGGTAGCAGCGATCTCCCTTATGTGATTATCGACCGTTTGCCAAAATTATTCACGGTAAAAACGATCAAGCCACAGTAAACCTACGGCCGTTTTGGCGTCGACAATCTCTCCCTTGCTTAGCATATCAAGCCCGTCTGAGACGCTCACGATGCGGCTTTCGATCTGTTCCTCTGC
Organism: Vulcanimicrobiota bacterium; assembly: GCA_030775925.1. Taxonomy (GTDB): domain Bacteria; phylum Vulcanimicrobiota; class Vulcanimicrobiia; order Vulcanimicrobiales; family Vulcanimicrobiaceae; genus JACRUB01. Next base: position 1,998 of record JALYIF010000216.1, read on the forward strand.
GTCAAACTCGGTAGGGCCGGGCGTTAAATCCTGAGCCATATAGAACCGCAGCGCCTCGCTACAGAATCCCGGCGTCATGTAGAGACGCAGAATAGGCTCGATCCGCGCCGCACGGTACCCGGTTTCTTCTCGCAATTCACGAAGGGCGCCCTCGCTTGGCTCCTCGCCCGGCTCAGCCTTCCCGGCCGGCAATTCCCACAGCATCTGCCCGATTGCATACCGGTATTGCCGGATCAGCACGACGGTATCACGGGCCGGGCGCGCAAGAATGCAGTATGATCCCGGATGATCGACGACATCCAGCGTACGGCGCTCTCCGTCAAGCTCGACGATATCCTGACGCACGCTAAATATGCGACCCGAAAACACCCGACGGGATCCAATCTGCTTAAGGCGTTCTTCCATAGTATCTCCACTTCGGTAAAACGGCGCGGAGCCCGCCACGGTAGGTATCGCTCCCGGACGTAAGCAACTCCCGCCCGTATGGAAAGCGACAACGACAAAGCGATCGCGGCACAGCTCGTGGATCGCACGCTCACCGCCATCGGCGGATACGACGAATCAATCTCCGACCCAGCCCAAGCAGCGGAACTTACACTAGCAATGTATCAACGTTTCCTACGCGCAATTCGCCAGGAACCGTAGCGCGTGCGACGTTCTTCCCCCAAAGAAGAATTGCTATTCTTGGCCCTGTTTATTGCGCTATTTGCCGCAACCTACATCGCTTTACAACAGCTGCTTCTCCCACATCATTTCAATAAGATGGTGGTACTCGTGCTCACCAGCATCATCGTCGCGCTGCTTACAATCTTCTTGCGTTTTTTGATGTTTTTCAAAAAACGCGAACCGCGCTAATGCCGGCATTTCTGGGAGCGAACAGTCCGCGCATAGCACTTGCACGATCGTTGCATGCTGCAAAGGGACGGCGCGAACACCAGCGATTCTTACTTGAGGGGCCGACGCTGCTCGCCGAAGCGCAGGCCAGCGGTTTGACTCTAGAAACCATCTTTGCAACGGAAGCCGCCTACGACCGTTTCAGCGCGATCCGCGAAATTGAGGCTGGCGGCGTTCCCACGTTTCTCGTCGATGAGCGCACGGCTGCGAAGGTGACGGATGTTCGCACCCCTTCGGGGGTTGCTGCAATCGCACACGCCCGCCTCGCAAAGTGTGCGGATCTGCTTACCGGAGATGGCATCATCTTGCTGCTCGCCGATCTCAACGACCCCGGCAACGCGGGAACACTGCTTCGCTCGGCGGACGCTTTTGGGATCAGCCGCATTATCTTTGGAAACCTGGGGGTGGACCCGTATCTCCCAAAAGTGGTTCGCGCCGCGATGGGCTCGCTGTTCCGGTGCCAGGTTGCCATCTGCACGCCGCCCGAGATAGCTGCGGCGGCTCTGGGCTCCGGTTGGCAGATCGCGGGCCTGGGGTCCGGCGGGCTGGAGCTTGCCGGCTATGCACGGCCCAGCCGCTTGATTCTGGTAGTCGGCCACGAGCGCGCGGGCCTTGGCCCGTGGGGTCCCCTATGCTCGGCGACCTTGGGCATTTCCATGCGCGGTAAGGCCGAGTCGCTCAACGCAGGCGTGGCCGGGGCCATCGCCCTCTACGAGCTTACGCGAGCACCCGCTTGACTGGTTTGTCAAATCCTTGTCAAGAGAGTCTAAATGGGCCCTAAAGTCAAGACTACCCTGTGGAAAAGGCCCGTGCTATACTCTGCTCATTCATACGACGCCGATACCGATGTAGAAGGAGAATACGCGCAATTATGGCCACCTCCGACTTCTTCTGGAAGCTATTCAAGACCACCGGGTCCATCAACGCGTATATTATTTACCGGCACCTGAACCCGAGCGGAAGCGCCTCCTGACCGCATAAAAAAGGTAGATATTTACAAGCGCCCGGAACGTAAGCGTCCCGGGCGTTTTTATTGAAGTTTTTATATTTTTATTATGAGTACATTAGACGAACAACTCCAGCCCCTTCAGCAAGGTTTCGAGACGGCCCTCGCATCGGCAACCGACGCGAAGGCCCTTGATTCCGTGCGCGTTGCCTACCTTGGCCGAAGCGGTGAGGTCACCGCGCTCCGGCGAGGCATCGGCCAGCTCTCTGTGCAGGAACGGCCAACGGCCGGCAAAGTGATCAACGCTGTAGTCGAAAAGATGGAAGCCAAGATCGCGGCCGCCGAAACGGCGCTCGAGATGCGCGAATTCGAAACTTCACTCAGCGAGTCAATCGACGTTACGCTTTCCGCTCCGCAGCCGACGTTGGGTTCGATTCACCCGATTCGCCAAGTGCTGGAGCAAATTGCCAACTATTTCGAGCGGCACGGATTTGCGGTGGTGCTCGGCCCGGAGGTCGAGCCGGATTACTATAATTTTGATGCGCTCAATATTCCGCCCGATCATCCGGCGCGCGAAGGCTTCGACTCGTTCTTTCTCACCGACACATTGTTGTTGCGTCCGCACACCTCGCCCATGCAAATCAGAACCATGGAGATGTTCAAGCCGCCCGTAGCGGTCATTGTTCCCGGTAAGTGTTACCGCCGGGATGCCGTGGATGCGCGGCACTCTTACATGTTTCACCAGGTTGAAGGCCTGCTCGTCGGCGAGGGTATCCACTTCGGGCATCTTAAAGGTATGCTTACCGGCATGTGTCGCGATCTGTTCGGAGCAGATTCAGTTATTCGCTTCCGTCCATCGTATTTTCCATTTACTGAACCCAGTGCTGAAGTCGACACGCGCTGCCCACTCTGCAAAGGCGAAGGTGGCGCATGCCGCATGTGCGGTGGTTCCGGCTGGATTGAGTTGGGGGGTTCTGGGATGGTCCATCCCAATGTGCTGCGCAACTTGAAGTACGATCCGGATGTTGTCTCGGGGTGGGCCTTCGGTTTCGGCCTCGAGCGTATCGCCCTCAAGCGTTTTGATATCGACGATATTCGGCGCTTATTTGAGAACGACCCGAATTTCCTAAAACAGCTCGCCTAATCTTGAAACCCGTAGGAGCGCCTTTCTAGTATGCTCGTCCCAATTGGATGGCTTCGGCAGTACGTCGATTTGCCCGCACAATCGCAAGACATCGCCGACCGCCTTGCGCTGCTTGGATTTCCCGTCGATGCTGTGCGGCAACCGCCCGCGCTCTCCGGTATTGTCGTGGGCAAAATTACGGAGCTCGAGAAGCATCCTAACGCAGACCGGCTGCAAATTGGCACCATCGATATCGGGCTACGCGAGCCCTTGAAGATTGCAACTGCGGCTACGAATGTTGCCGCCGGGCAGATCATCCCCGTCGCGCAAATTGGAGCCCAGCTGCCGAATATCAAAATCGAGCGGCGGAAGATGCGTGGTTTTGAATCCGAAGGCATGATGTGCTCTGCGGACGAGCTTGGCCTCCCCGCTGATTGGTTCGAAGACGGGATCCTGCAGATGGATTCCGACACGGTGCTCGGAGAAGACGTCGTCAAAGCGTTCGGCCTCGCCGACGATGTCCTCGATGTCGACGTTACGAGCAACCGTCCCGATGCAATGTCCATCATTGGTCTTGCTCGCGAACTTGCCGCGGTAACCGGCACCGAACTGCGATTGCCGGTGGAACTGCAAACAACGGCCGTTCGCGTTACGAGCAAAGACGTTGACCCGGATACCGATCCCGATGGCCCACGCGTGAGCCTGCATTCTAAAGATGCGCTTCGATTCGTCGCTCAACGCTTTTCCAACGTGCGCGTCGGTACTGCCCCACTTTGGATGCGCATCCGGCTCGCGCTTTCCGGGCAACGTCCGATCAACAACATCGTCGACATTTGCAATTATGTCATGCTCGAAGTTGGACAGCCGCTACATTCGTACGATGCAGCCAAAATTGTGGGCAATCATCTTATCGCGCGAGACGCACAGCCTGGCGAAAAGCTCGTGACGCTGGATGATGCCGTGCATGATCTAACCTCCACAGCGCTCGTGATCGCCGACGATCAAACGGCGCAAGGCTTAGCGGGGCTTAAAGGCGGTAAATCAAGCGAAGTAACAGATGCGACCACATCGATAATCCTTGAAGCAGCGAACTTTCACGGTCCGCGCGTGCGACGGATGAGTGCGGCCCTCGGTTTTCGAACCGAAGGATCTTCCCGGCATGAAAAAACACTCGCCCCGGTCTTAACGGACTTGGGGGCGGCGCGTGCCGCGGCGCTGCTTATAAAGGTAGGCGCAACGGCGCATGCTCCGCATGCTTTTGGCAACGAAATTGCTACACCCCCGGCCATCGACTTCCCGGTGCGCGATATTAAGCGACTGCTCGGCTTCGAACTTTCGGCCGCCGACATCGCGAAGCACTTGCGAGCTTTAGGCTGCACGGTCACCGCACAATCCGCCGAGCGACTGGCGGTCGTGCCGCCCCTCTGGCGGCGCGACCTTACGATTCCTGCGGATATCGTCGAAGAAGTTGCCCGCATGGCCGGCTACGACAACGTGCCAATGGAAATTCCCGCCATTGCCTTTCACGAAATCCCAAGCCGCGAATATCACCAGGAGCGCGATCTCGCGCACACGCTTAAAGGCCTCGGCTATCACGAAATTATTTCGTATTCACTGCATGGCCCGCAGATGCGCGAGCGTTTTCGCGCCGCAGGCATCGAGCCGAGCGCCGGTTCCATGGAAATTCGCAATCCGCTTTCGGAAGATCAGCGCTACCTCCGGTACGCGCTGGGTGCCGGCATGCTCGAGTACTTTTCTGGCCGGACAGAACCATTCAAGATTTTCGAAATCGGGCATGTCTTTCCGGTTACCGATCATATGGAAGAGATCTCGGTGCTTGGCGTTGCGTTCACGGCCCGCCCCACAAACGATCCCGCGTGGCGCGACGCGCATTTTCTGCAACTCAAGGCCGACGCGGAAGCCATGATCGAGGGAATCACCGGTGAAAAGCCGGAGACCATCCGCGATAAGCGCACCGGCATGCATCCTGGAAAAACGGCGGTTCTATTAGTCGGAGGCAAAGAAGTCATGTATATCGGCGCTGCCGACCCGCGCATTGCTCGCGCCTACGATGTCCGCCTCCCGCTCTATTTTGGCAGTCTCTATTTAGAACGGTTGCCGGATGCGAAGCCCAAACAATTTTCTGCGCCGTCCCGGTTTCCATCAACGGCGCGCGATCTCGCACTGGTTGTATCGCCTGAAATCGAAGCGAAAGCAATCGAGAACATTATCGCACACACGATCGGCACGCTCTGCACCAGCGTGCGTGTCTTCGATGAATACCGCGGTCCGCAGATTGGCAGCGACAAGAAGAGCTTGGCGACCCGCGTGACGTTGCAGAAAATGGACTCGACCATTACCGATGAGGAAGCCGATGCGGCGATTGCGCTTGCGCTTGAGGCTCTGCGCAGCGAAGTCGACGCGACCATTCGGACCACATGAGCCTGGCCTGGCCGGACGTAATTGTTGGAGCCATTGTCTTGATCGCGGCGTTAAAGGGCTATAAGCGCGGCTTTATCTCCGAACTTGCGGGTGCAATCGCCCTCTTTGCTTCTCTCATTACTCCGTTTTGGTACAACGGATTCGCCGATGCTGCATTGGAGGGCTACGTTCATCTGGGCCCAGGTTCCGCGCATGTTGTCGGGATGTTCCTCACCGGACTTGCCACCTACGCCGTCATTATGATGATCGCCTGGATCCTCAACCGCTTTGCGAAGTTACCGTTTCTGGGGCTTGGAAATGCTCTTGCCGGCGGCGCCGTCGGCCTCCTGAAAGCGACGGTATTTCTTGCATTTGCGCTTTGGATCGCACTTTTTTTCCCGCTCTCG
>JALYIF010000217.1 GCA_030775925.1 Vulcanimicrobiota bacterium
GCCTTGGACAGTGCAGGCGTTGCTTGCAAGACGGGTCTGGTAAAAGATGGGTCACCCCTGGTGGTTGGCTCGCATTGGTATCGGCCTGAAGCGTATGGGGGCGAGAATTTCCGCTGGGCTGACAACGGAGCGCAAATCAAACTCACGGCGGCGCAACCCACGCCCTTCGTGTTGGAAGCGTTTGTTGAACCGGGGCCCGGTTTGGGCGGGGTGCCGCTGCAACTCAGTGTAAAAGACGAACGGGGAGCGGTGATTGCAAAGGGACAAGCGCAACGAATCCGCGGCTATGCGGTGTTCGCTCTTCCGCCGGCACCAGTTGGGGCCACGCTTACGCTGCTGACGCCAAGCAAGAATGCCAAGTCGCCTGGAGATCCGCGCACGCTAAATTTTCGCGTGTTTGATCTGAAGATCAAGCCCCACACCTAGAACCGCTTAGAGCGGAACGTGAAGACCGAGCATCTGCGCGTAAACGATTCCCGCAACATGCACGGTCGGCGAGGCAAAGAGTACCCAGCCAAAAACCACGAACAGAAACGTCGTGAGTAGCGAGATTGCGGCGACTAAATTGGAACGTGCGAAAGTCACGCTCATCCGGGGCGCCACCGAGACGCTCCACAAGCGGTGAATGCCCAGGCCCGCACCGTGCCACAGTCCCCAGACAACGAAATGCCCCGCCGCCCCGTGCCACAAGCCCGCTAGCCCCATCACGACGGCCAGATTTGCAATCGTAAGCAGTTTTCCACGCCGCGAGCCGCCTAGTGGAATAAAAATATAGTCGCGTATCCACGAGCTCAGGCTTATGTGCCACCGGCGCCAGAAAATTCCGATATTCTGCGACCAATATGGCCGGTCGAAATTTTCCAAAATTTGGAAGCCAAGAAGTAATGACACGCCGATTGCAATATCCGAATAGCCGGTAAAATCAAAATAGATTTTTGCCGTATAAGCGAGCGCGCCAATCCAGTAATCTGCGGGCACGTAGTGCGCTGCCGGTGCGAGGAGTGGTTGCGTCAAGGGTGTCATCGAATCGGCAATAATAGACTTTTTTGCCAATCCTAAAATTACCCGGAAAAGGCCGGTCGCAAAAAGCATTCCATCAAGACGGTCGCGCATTAGCACTTGACCGATCTGAGGAACGAAATTTTGATACCGTTTGATCGGTCCGGCGACCATCGTAGGGAAGAAGAGCGTAAATAACCAAAAATCTTGAAACGTTACCCGCTTGATCTTCCCTAAATAGACGTCGACCAGAACGTGCACGAACTCGAAGGTGAAAAACGAGATGGCGAGTGGCACAATAATATTGGGGACGAGATGCGCGCACCCTCCCTGGCACAACGAGCCGAACGTTATAGCGAATAATTTAGAATACTTAAACAGCACAAGAACGCCGACACTTGCGATGACGCCGGTCGTCATTGCAAAGCGACGCATTCCAATTTTCTCCGGCGGTAGGGAAAGCAGCCAACGGATCACCGCATAGGTGACCGCTCCGAGTGCGAAAATAAGAATCAAGTACGCAGGGATTGAGGCGCTATAAAAAACCAATCCTGCGACCATAAGCAAGACCGCGCGCCAAGCTTTGGGTACGACATACCAATACAGCACGAATAAGATGACGCCAAACAATCCGAACAGCCAGGTATTAAAAATCATGGGGCGAGTACCCGGCGCATCGCACGCCCCAGCGTATTTGCCAGGCGTTGGTTTCCTAAAATCGTCAAATGATCGTTGTCTATAAATTGATTCTGCGGAAAGGCCGCATCGAGATCGAGCACAGTGATACCGTCATTACGCAGGGGTGCAGAAAGGTCGTGCAGCTTTTTTGAATACGTAGGGGTGTCAATATATTCATGGAGTAAGCGATGATTGGTTGGCGTAAGAAATGCGATCGCCGGAATATGCTGAGTCTTGAGGAGTTCTGCGAGTTGACGTAAATATAAAAAGTCTATGTTATCCGGGGTAAGTGGTTCCAGGTCATAGGTTCCCAAGAAGCGATCGGCCGTGGGCCGGTGTTCCGCCGCTTGCAACGCTTGCGATCCGGTTACTCGTTCAAGGCTATTCTTGAGCCATGTGGCTAAATCGTCGTACCCGAAGATCGCTTCACGGATATCCGTCCGAAAGCGGTATAACTTCCACACTTTTGCTACGCCGGAATCTAAGCGTTGAGTTAGGGTTTGTTCCGGAAGTACGTCGAGTCGTGCGCGGTCGTGCGAATCGAAAAGTGCCGACACATTGGGTTCTAGGGACGGATGTAAGCGTCGATAGGCGCTGTCCTCAGAGTTGCTTTGTTTACTGTTAATGTTAAGAACAACGA
>JALYIF010000218.1 GCA_030775925.1 Vulcanimicrobiota bacterium
GCTCTCGACCCAGTATATTCGCCAGTCGAATCTGCGCGTGCCCTACCGGCGGTTCGAAAAAGAGCTCCTTCGAAACGAAAACACCGTCGTTGGACGTCTTGATTCGCGCTTCACCAACTACGACATCGACGGTGTAGCGCAAGACCCGACGTGGGACCCATCGGACATCGGCATGTCGGGTGCGTTCGTCGGTGAGTTTAATCAGTATGTGCGCCAGACGTTGCACTATACAACCGGTTTACAATACCGGCCAACCGCCTACGGACAGCTTGGCGCACCGTGGAGCATGAAGCACCGCGGGAACGACCCGCCGGCCAATGTGGCGCCTGATCTAGCCGAAGCGATGTCGCAAAATCCGCATTTGAAAATCTTTTCCGGAAGCGGAAGCTACGATTTTGCGACCCCATATTTTGCGACCCAATACACACTGGACCATCTCAACATCGCGGCCCCTTTGCGTAAGAATATTACCTATGGATTCTATCCATCGGGCCACATGGTCTATCTGAATCTGCCGTCGTTGGTCGCGTTTAAAGCCGATTTGGCGAGATGGTACGATGCGTCCGCTCGTTAGCGCTTTTGCACTGGTGGCAGCAATGGCCGCAGCTACGAACGCAAACGCGAATGCTGCGAGCAACGTTTGCTCGCAACTCTCGGGTGAGTTCAAGGCCGGGCCGTCGCCCTCGGTAAGCACGGGCACTGGCTTGCGCTATGTGCTGCAGCGCGCCGGGGGAAAAAAGGCCGTGACTGGCCAGGTAGCCATTATGCAATATACCTTGTGCTTACCCGGGGCAAAGAAACCGGTCGATGCTTCCAGTAAGGCCAGTCCGTTTGCGTTCACGCTGGGTGCTAAACAAGTCATCCGCGGAATGGAGGAGGCGGTCCGGTTACTTGGGGTCGGAGGCTCGATGGACATCTTGGTCCCCTATGCGCTCGGCTATGGAGTAAAGGGTTCTCCGCCCGTCATTCCGTCCAAGTCACCGTTATTATTTCGGATTGAATTGAGCGACATAAAAACCGCCGCGCTTTCGACGCTGCTGCAACGCTCGTACGACGCCGGCGGGACGCTTGCATTACAACGTACCTACGACCAGCTCGCCCACGGGGGTTTTAAAAATCTTGCGGCGGGTGAAAGCGATTTGAACTTGTTGGGGTATCGTTTGATCAAAAAGCATCACGTCGATGCGGCGATTGTGGTCCTTGCAATCAACGCGCAGCGCTTTCCAAAATCGTGGAACGTATATGACAGCTTGGGGGACGCATACCGGATCAAGGGCGATCGCGAGCTAGCGAGCTCAAATTACCGGCGCGCGCTCGCGCTCAACCCCAAAGACACCAATGCCGTCCAGATGTTGCAGGCACTCGAGCATGCCGGGAGCCCAAGCCCATCGCCGGCCGTATCGGCCTCGGCCGGGCCCGGCAGGGTCTAGATACTCTACATTTGTATATGATCGGGCCTAAAATACCCAAAAGTAGAGGCCTTTTTTCTTGGATCGAACACTCAACCGGGCGGCATCAAGAGAACGGTTCTCTTTGCCGATGAGGTCAGAGTGACCAAGGCCGGCGCTCTTTTTGAAAAGCGCTTGATGTAGGAGAAAACATGAGCAAACGGGTCCTCATCGTTGACGACGCGGTCGTCATGCGGATGATGATTAAGGGAATTCTGTCCAAGAATGGCTTTGAGGTTGTGGGCGAAGCGCAAAACGGCGCTGAAGCCGTCGACAAATACAAGGCGCTCACGCCGGATTTGGTAACCATGGACATGGTGATGCCGGAGATGGATGGGATCACTGCGGTCCGCCAGATTATGAGCCACGATCCCAATGCCAAGATCATCATGTGCACCTCCATGGGCCAGCAAGCCCTCGTGGTCGAGGCCATTCAGGCTGGCGCAAAATCGTTCGTGACCAAGCCTTTTCAGCCGCCGAAAATTCTTGAAACCATCAATAAGGTGCTCTCATGAGCGAAGGCGGGGCGCAACTGAACGAACTTCAGAAAGATGCGCTTCGAGAAGTCGGCAACATCGGCGCCGGGCATTCGGCCACGGCGCTTTCGCTGTTGCTCGACACCAAAGTGAATCTGACGACCCCGCACGTTGAGGTTGTAAAGTTCCGCGAGCTTGCAGAACGCATGCACTATGGCAAGAGTACGGTAGCGGTTCTGCACATGCACGTCCGCGGTGCGGCTCCCGGGCGCATCGTCGTGTTGTTTGACCGCAAACAGGCTCAGGATTTCGTCGACGCGTTTATTAGACGCTTGATCGGCGATATCAAGATGTTTGATTCCATTAAAGACTCCACACTGATGGAGTTGGGGAATATTATCGCCGGATCGTATTTGACGGCGATCATCGAGCTGACTGGCGTCGATCTCATTTTGTCGGTTCCGACTTTAGCGTATGGAACCGTTGACGAAGCACTGCAAAAATTGATGACGGTCGAACCAAACCAAGATGTATTTCTGATCGAGAATAGCTTCCTCGATAAAGATAAAGAGATCTCCGGGCAGTTTCTGCTCATTCCGGAGACAGGCTCCATCGCGCCGCTCCTGGCCGTGTTCGGAGTCGAATAGCTTACCAGTCGCCTCCCTTTTATGGCGCGCTCGTGTGTTGAAAGGATGATCTGTGGAAGTACGTCCTGTTTCCGATACCGTGGATAAGCGAGTCGAACTGACGCTCCGCGGCCTCTTCATCGGCGCGCTCATTACGCTGGTCTTCACTGCGGCAAACGTCTACTTGGGGCTTAAAGTGGGCCTAACGTTTGCATCGTCCATTCCCGCGGCGGTGATTTCGATGGCCGTGTTGCGTGGGTTCCGCTCGTCCACTATCTTTGAAAACAATATCGTGCAGACTGTAGCCTCTGCAGCCGGTACGCTGTCATCAATCATTTTCGTCTTACCGGGCCTGGTGATGATCGGGTGGTGGACGGGCTTCCCATTCTGGGAATCGTTTGGTGTATGTGCGGTCGGCGGAATTCTGGGCGTCATGTACAGTGTTCCGCTGCGCCGCGCGATGGTTACGCATTCGGATTTGCCATACCCCGAAGGGGTCGCTGCGGCTGAGGTGCTCAAGGTCGGCGCGGGTTCGCGCGTCGGGCCTGATGGCACACTTGCGCCAACCTCCGAGGCAATTGCAGAAAATAAGGCCGGGCTCGTCGCGCTCGTTGTGGGTTCGCTCACGTCGGCCGGGTTTGCCGCACTCGTGGCGATGGGCGTTTTTGCAGCGGAAATTGCTAAGTATTTTCGCATTGCATCGGGAGCAACTGGCTTCGGTCTATCGCTCTCGCTCGCACTAATCGGGGCGGGTCAACTCATCGGATTGGGCGTTGGGCTCGCAATGCTGGCTGGGCTTGTGATCTCGTGGGGCATCGCTGTGCCGTTAATCACGAATGCACACCCCGTAGCCGGACCCGCAGCAGCCTTTGCAATCGATATCTGGCGGCACAAGGTGCGCTTCATTGGTGCTGGTACCATTGGCATCGCAGCTATTTGGGCACTCGTGCAGCTTGCACGGCCGGTTTGGTTTGGAGTCGTTTCCTCCCTCGCAGCCGCACGCAAATTGAACACGGAAGCAGCGGGCGATTTACCAATCACCGAACGCGATATTCCAATCGGAACCGTGGGCTTGATAAGCCTGGCCTGCCTGGTTCCGTTGGTGATCATCCTGATCGCTTTTTTAAACGGTGGCGTGCTCAGTTCGATGATGGTGCCGCTTATTGCCGGTGCAGTTATTTATATTGTTTTAGCCGGATTCTTTGTTGCAGCCGCGTGCGGATACATGGCCGGACTCATTGGTTCTTCCAATAGTCCAGTGTCCGGATTGGCGATTCTCACGGTCATTGGTGCGTCGCTCCTGCTGGTATTATTGGCAAGAAATCCAGGGGCTGGCGTAGCCGAAGCCCTCGTAGCGTATGCGCTCATCGTTACTGCGGTCGTCCTCTGCATCGCAACGATCTCGAATGACAATTTGCAGGACCTCAAGACCGGGCAGCTGGTTGGGGCCACGCCCTGGCGACAGCAGGTTGCGCTCATCGTCGGTGTCATTTTCGGCGCGCTTGTTATTCCGCCGATTTTGGATTTACTCAATTACTCCAACGGATTTGCGGGCGCGCCGCACGTGGGAGCTCAGGCTTTAGCCGCGCCGCAGGCCACTTTGATCTCCGCTCTCGCGCTCGGCGTGATTAAAGGGCAAATCGATTGGGGCCTCATCGGAATCGGCGTGCTCATCGGAGTCGTGATCATTATCATTGATGAAGTGTTGCGT
>JALYIF010000219.1 GCA_030775925.1 Vulcanimicrobiota bacterium
TCTGCGAGCGGGCGATTTCGGCAAAGATGGTTTCTCCGGACAACTATCATATACGTACACGAATACTCATACGCGGTATAAGGCATTACCCAACGGATTAAACCTGATTGACGTTCTCAACCAGTCAATCGAACAGTACAATTCTTACACTGGGGCGTGCGCCGGTGCCGCTGCCTCTTCCAAACTTTGTGGCTCGGGAACGCTAGCGGGCAATGCGGCACCGACCCTTGCAAGCACGACGACGCCGGGCCTGCTTGTTCCCAATCCATATTTCACATCGGCGGCGCAGCCACTGATGGATCCCAACGGTTCGTTCGTGCCGTATGACGTTATTCCAGGTCCGTTCTCGAGTGCCAATAGCTATGCCGTTCCAAACGTGGCATCACTCATTCTCAACTATAAGCATAAAGGGCTGACCCTCACGCCGAGCCTGACCTACTCCTCAGGATCCTATTACGGGTCTCCCCTCTCGGTGCCGGGTTATATTCCCCAAGCCTGCGCGGCGCTTCCCAGTGCGACTCCGCTTACTCCCGGAGTCAGTTGCGGAAGCGGCGGCAACTTGTTCATCCCCAATCCGTACACCAGCAAATTTGACGGGTTAGGTTCCCTACGCGAACCCTCACAGACAAACCTCAACCTTCAAGTCGCTTACGAATTTAACAAGCGTGCAACCCTAACGATGATCGCGACCAACCTTTACTCAAAATGCGGCCAGCGCGGATACGCATGGGATACGCAGAACGCCTGCATTTACTCCAGCCTACCGTCCAATATCTTGCCGCCCTCTGGAAACTTTTTAGACGCATCGGTAACACCGAAGCCACTTCTCTACCCGTACGGCCTCTGGTTCAACAACACGCAAGTCGGACAGGTCTCGGCTCGGCAACCGTTCCAAATGGTAATCAACTTTGAGATAAAGCTCTAAAGTGCAGCCCGAGCGCCTTCGGTCCGGATCTCTCAATTTCGTTGAGGTCCTGGCAGCGTCGCTCGCGCTCATTGGCTTGAGCATGACACCGGTGCTTATCGCACCGGGAATGTACGGTTCAGCCGGCAATGGGTCGTGGCTGGCCTATGTGTTCGGTGGAGTCATGCTACTCCTGGTCGCCTTCAATCTCAATCACTTTATGAAGCGTTCCGCGGGCGCGGGCTCGATGTTCCTGTATGCAGCACAGGAACTCGGGCCCTTAGCCGGCTCCCTTGCAGGCTGGAGCCTGGTCTGGGCTTACGTTTTTGTGGGAGCGGCGAATTTTGGCGCTCAGGCGCTTTTTATTGGCCAACTCGCCGGCTCAGTTGGAATTGTGATACCCGCACTGGCAACGATGGCGGGTTTGGGTGTTATCTGCTGGCTGCTTGCCGTGCGCGATATCGCGCTCTCAACAATCGTCATGCTGGCACTAGAAACGGTGTCCGTGGCAATTATCTGCGTACTCATCGCAATCGTGTTGTATAAGCACGGCCCTAGTATCGACCAAGCGCAACTTCACCTATCGGGAATCGGCAAAGCAAGTATTGGCCTCGGCCTTGCGTTCGCGATCTTCAGCTTTGTAGGCTTCGAGAGCGCTACTGCATTTGGCGATGAAGCAAAAAATCCGTTGGTTACGATTCCACGCGCCGTGCTCTGGAGCGTCATCATCGCTGGCGCATTTTTTGTGCTAGCCATGTATACGGAAATTTTAGGATTGCGAGACTCAAAGCCTCCGCTTGACCAACTCTCAGCTCCGCTGTGGTCCCTGGCGGACGCCGTTCAGGTGGGATATTTGAAAATTCCGATCATTATCGGCGCAATCTGCAGCTCGTTCTCCGTCGCGTTAGCCTGCGTGAATACAGCGGCACGCATTCTACTACCAATGGCTAAAAGCGGCATCTTACCCAAAAACCTTGCAGCAATCCATCCGCGCTTTGCAACGCCTTACGCTGGCCTAGGCACAATCGTCGTCGTGATGTTCCTCATCGGCGGTGGCATGTTTGTGCTACGAGTGGCGCCGCTGGACATTTTTAATATCTGCGGCACGCTAAGCGCCCTGGCGTTTATCGTCGTGTATACGCTGATCGCAGTTGCGGCACCGCTCTACTTGCGGCGAATCGGCGAACTGCGGGCCGTAGATGTAATCGTATCGAGCGTAACCGTGCTTTTTCTGCTCGGCACCGCGGCAACGTTGTTCAATCCGGCTTTCGCGCCGCCGCCTACGAACCGGTATCCGTATATTTTCATTGCGTATCTGTGTTTGGGCGCGATACTCTACGTATTCGCACGCAGACGCACGGCATAATCTGCCAGCACTTCCTTTGCCGCGTCGACGCCGCTCTTAGCTCCACCCTCCATGAACCCTTGAAAGTCCACTGACGTGTGCTCGCCGGCGAAGTGCACTTGGCCTTGCCGCACCGCTTCGTAGCCGGCAATGGTTGTGTACTGTCCGACGAGCCAACTGGAGTAACTCGCAAGCGTGTTTGGGTCAGCCTGCGCGTTGCCCATCGTTGCCTTTCCGTTCCACGACCGTGCGACGCCCGGCCACACGTGCTCGAGTTTTTCTAAAAATTCTTTGACGTGGCGCTTCACCGCGGGCGAATCATCGATCTTTGCATATGGCTCCATCGGCGTATCGAGCATGCCCGCGGGCGGACCGGTGAATTTTTCTAAAATTCCAGACGCCCCGGACTGCCCCAGTGAGAAATCCGTCGAGCATTGAAAATCGAGATCGGTCCAAATTTGCCCGTTCGTTGGCTGCGGCCATGGGCCGGGACCGTTCCACGCCCGCCGGTCGAACTGTACGTGCAACTTTGTGTGATAGCCATATCCCAAATTATCGATTGCGTTCTTTTTGCGCGAATCAAAACCCGCGCCAGCGTAGTCGATGCCCCGTAAAACGATGAATGGGATGGCCAAGATAATGCGATCTGCCTCAATGGTCGTCTTTCCACCATCCGCAGCGCTAAAGCGTAATTCGAAAATCCCGTTCGGCTTTTTTCGAATGGCCGTTAAACGCTGGTCGAATTTGATCGAGCCGTCAGGTAGCGATTTGGCGACGGCTTCGGGAATCCGTTGATTTCCGCCATCGGTGGTAAAACGCTGATCCGAATAACCGAGCACGTTGATCTCTTTGTGAGGGCCGCGGTATTTGGGTTGCACGCCAAGCATGTACACGATGTTGAGCGCGCTTAACTCACCAATCTCCCGGCCGTATTCGTTGCGATACGCTTGCGTTATGAGGTTGCCCAGTTTCGATTTCGAGCCTCCTGGCACGTACTGCTCGATCCAGGAGGCCATGCTCATATTGTCTAGGCGCCGGCCCTCGCTCGTGGCCCGGTTGTATGTGGTTGTATCGCCGCATGCGGCCAACTGGCGGTCCAAGACCGATCTGATCGCTGCGAAATCGGTATCGGCATCGTGCATCGGATAGTACCGGCCTTCAATAAATGCCGTATCTCGGGCCCCACGCCGCTGCGCAGCAATAGTATCAAGTAACGGAATCTGGAACTTGGCGGCCAAGGCGCGCATCGTAGCGTGCTTGGTGTCGATCATAGCCCCGCACCATTCCGTATGCTGCCCATCGGCCCAATAGCCGGCCTCTGAATGCATGCGTCCGCCAACGCGGTTCGACGCTTCATACAGGGTGGCTGGAACGCCGGCCTCGTGAAGCGTCATGGCAGCGGTTAGTCCGGCAATGCCCGCGCCGACGATCGCCACCCGCTCGCGCCCGCGCAAAGCCGAACTGCATGAAGCAAGGCCCGGTGCCAGCAATGCAGCACCGGCCAATGCTGAA
>JALYIF010000220.1 GCA_030775925.1 Vulcanimicrobiota bacterium
TTGTTCAACCTCGGCTTGCGCTATGAGCGGTATCAATACGATCTGCCCAACAGCGCAACTGCCGGCGCGAACTTCTACAGCCAGATCTTCGCAAACTACGCGTGCTACAGCCCGACGTCGGGCGTACTCGCACTGAATCCCTTGGCGCCCGGACAACCGCCGCCACAATCGATTCAGTACACGACAGCTGTCGGCGCGAAGTGCGCTGATCCCGTTGCCGCTGGTGGACTCGGCTTAGCCGGTTTCTACCATCTCAATGGCGATCCGGGCAATCCGGCCGGCACCCCGACCTTCACCGACAAGTCGCCTTCATCGTACGCGATCGGCTTCTTGTCACCGCGTATTTCGGGAACGTTGACATTGTCACCGGACACCGTGATCCGCGCTTCGGCCGGCCGCTTCGTTGAACCGCCGCTTTCGGCAGCGATTCAATATCAAAACCGCGCCGGTGATGCCCGCTCGATCTACGGATCGTCGGTCAACCTCGGGTTCTTCTCACCCTACCATCCCATTCCGGCGCTCTCGGCAGCGCAGTATGACGCTTCACTCGAACGTCATATCAAGGGAACGGACATGAACTTTAAGCTCACGCCGTTCTACAACTTCACGCGTGGCTATCAACAGCAGGCCTTCATCGGCCAGGGCTTCGTCACGCAGGTTCCGGTTGGAAACTTCCGCTCACAGGGCGTCGAGTTTGCATTCACCAAGGGTGACTTCAACAAGAATGGCCTCTCCGGCCAACTCGCGTTGACCTACACCAATGCAAAGGTGCAATACACGAACTGGTTCGGACAGAATCAAATCAACAACCTGAACAAGGTCATCACGGCCTACAACAACCTGGCTGACCCGACGCTGGGCGCCTCACCCTGCTACGCGCCGAATGGCGCCGGTACGGCGGCTACCATCGCACCAATGGCTTGCGGCGGAACGGCAATTGCCAACCCGTACTACGGCAAGGTCGCCTCACTCCTGGATACCAATGCGTGGTACTCACCCCCGTCCAACGTCTTGGCTCCCGGACTAAATAGCGGCGCAGGCTATTACGATTCACCATGGGTTGCATCGGCAATCATCAACTGGCGACATGACCGCTTGGCGATTACGCCCAGCGTTCAGCTCTCCACCGGTGCATCGTATGGCAACCCGCTTGACTTCGTTGGTCTGGATCCCCGCATCTGCGGCCAGAACCAATTAACAGCAGGCATTGTGGCCGCTTCACCAACCACGCCTGCGGGCAATTGCGACTACTTGAGCCTCGGCGGCTTGAGCGCGCAGACCGCGGGAACACCGTTCGGTATCCTGTATGTTCCTGATCCGGCTCGCGCCGATCATCAGTTCACGGGAATCGGACAGTACCGTCAGCCAACGCTCGTCACGGGTAACATGGCCATCTCATACGAGATGTCCAAAAAGGTGACAGCGCAATTGACGTTGACGAACATCTTCCACAACTGCTTCGGCGGTTCGAAGACCTCGTCTACCGCTCAATACCCGGCTGGTTCGAATGTTTGCGGATATGGTGCAAACGGCGCCTATGTCGCGAACTTCTACAACGGAACGGGCCCGCTTGACGCAGCTGCAAACGGTATCGCAGCACCGGCGTTCGAGCGTCCCGCTTACAGCCCGGGCCTCGGCAGCGCTGTGGGAGCACTCCCGCAGCCCTTCAATGCCTACCTTCAGTTCACGGTCAAGATCTAAAGCATCTAACCGCGTCTGAAAATGAAAGGAGCCTCCGCGCAAGCGGGGGCTCCTTTTTTTTGTGCGAATGCACAGCGCGCAATGCAATATGGGTATCAGTGCGAAGAGTGCGAGCAAGCAATATTCCCCGCCACAACCCGCTCGGAATTGACGTGGCTAAAAGATCGCGTGCATGTCGTACGTGAAGTTTCCAAGCACACGCACACGGGCCTCGACACGTGGATGCTGGAGGGTCTGGAATTCTTAAACGATCATCAGGGCCACGCCGTCGTACTGGTCAGCAAACGCTAACATTTGTGTGATGGTTGATGGGCTCGGGCAACCATCAGGCAAGATGCCGGAACGCAGCGCAGCGTGCGCGGCGGACACCCTTCGACGGTTCGACAAGCTCACCGCAGGCTGAGCTAAGGGTGACACGACATTGCTCAGGGTGACACCGGCCGGCTCCGGGTGACAAATCAACGTGGGCTTAGGGAATCAAAAAAAAAACCGCGCTGTGAAGCGCGGTTTTTGAAATTACGCAGGTCTGGACTATTGTGGGATGCGCAGGTGCTGGCCTGGCAGCACTGAGGTGGTGCCGAGGTGGTTGACCGCGGCGATCTGGTCCACGGTTTCCTGAACATCGCCGTCGCTTGCTGTATGCGCGGCCGCTATGCCCCATAGCGACTCGCCTGGGTTCACCGTAATGGTTTGGAAGCGTTCGGTGCTAGCAGCATACAGATGCATGCTGGAGAGCGTCGGAAGGGCCACCATCAAGCTCAGCGTGGCCAGCGCGATGATCGGCATTAGGGTGAATTTCTTGCTCTTGCGCACCGTGGTTACTCCTTACGCTATCTTGTGCCAAACGTCTGTTCTGGTACTAGTCTACCCACATTTTGTGGCAAACGCCTGTTCGTCCACTAGATTTTACCATACTCGCTCGAGTCGCTGTCAAGGGTTTTCTCGAACATATGTTTGCTTTCTGTTTGGACCTATGGTACTTTATAGCCACAACGGATGCCATACGCATGGCATTTTGCTGGGGGAATTATGCAATCTGGTACGACCGAGCGTCAACAGCGCATCCTGGAAGTGATCTCCGAATATACTGCCGAGCGCGGATATCCGCCGTCCGTCAGAGAGATCGGCGAGCGCGTCGGGCTCTCCTCATCCTCAACCGTTCAATCGCATCTTAAGACCTTGGAGCGCCGGGGGCTGATTAGCCGTGACCCGACCAAGCCGCGCGCTCTGCGCAATACGAGCTCCATTCCGGCCGCTCCCAGCGGCCCGGAGACCATGGTTATGCCGATCATCGGCAAGGTCGCAGCCGGCGTCCCCATTACGGCACAAGAGAATATCGAGGGCGAGTTCGTATTGCCGATGGCCTTTGCACGCCATACGGACTCATTTATGTTGCGCGTAAGCGGCGATTCAATGATCGAGGCCGCGATTCTGGATGGCGACCTCATTTTGGTCAAACCGCAAAAAAATGCAAATAACGGTGAGATCGTCGTCGCAATGCTAGACGGCGAAGCCACCGTCAAGCGCTTCTATAAAGAAGAGGGCCGCGTCCGCTTGCAGCCGGAGAATTCGGCAATGGCGCCAATCTACGGCAGCGATGTCACCATTGTTGGACGCGTCGAAGCCGTCGTCCGGAAACTCTAAGCCGGCTCAGGGATTTTTCGGGTGGTTCGACCGGCGAGTCGTACCGCCCATGCGGCGCTTCGGCGAGATGCCCGCGATGATTGCAATTCGGGAAGCGCTGCCGTGGAGTCTCATTGGCCTGGCCGCCGGCATCGTGCTGTTTTTTCTGGCTTCCTATCAAAGCGGCGCACCGCATATGACATTGGCAAAGCGGTATGCGGGCTCTCTGCTGCCCGGCTTCGGATTGATGTCGGTCACCCTGGCCGCGATCTTACCGCTCAAACTCGCGCAACGGCTGTTAATCTCGCCGTTCATTCTCGTACCGACGACGCTCCTGGCGTTCTTTCTGTCGCCCCCGAGTGTCGCGATGACGGATCTCGGCGCATATTTGCGCGGGGTGGGTGCGAGCGGATTATTTCTAGCCATCATGCTCGCGCTCATCAGTGCCGGTATCTTCTTAGCTGTTCGCCGCCTCTTCGCGCGACTTACGGCGGACCTTGTCGCCCCGACGCTCGTTTTACTGCTCGTGCTCGTAGCGTTGTTTGCGCATCTCTCGCTGAGCAATGCCATCGTTGCGCTCATTCACCCCTTGGGATTGCTCGGCGACACCTATCTTGCGCTGATCGTAATCACCTGTGTGGAGACGTTGTTATGGACTGCCGGTGTGCACGGTCCCGCATTGCTGGCCGGCATCATCACTCCGGTGTATCTCGTGCTTCAGCAACAAAACACCACGGCGTATTACGAACATACGGCGCTTCCACATATTGTCGTGGTGTCGCTCTTTCTGTTTATCTTTCCGGGCGGTGCGGGCGCAACCTTACCGCTCGTGCTGATGCTTTTTTTCAGCCGGATCGAACGATTGCGGAAAATAGCGCGCCTGACATTGGTCCCTTCCATCTTTAACATTAATGAACCGCTGCTCTTTGGATTGCCCGTTGTTTTGAATCCATTTCTCGCCGTCCCGTTTGTTGTAGCACCTGCCGTGTTGGCAACCATTACCTACGCCGCAGTGGCCACTGGCCTGGTGGCGCGTCCGGCATTTTATTACCCATCGTCAATCCCTAGCCTGATATCGGTATTTTTGGCGACGCTTGATTGGCGTTCGGTGGTGCTGATGGTCGTAAATATTGTCATCGCCTCGCTCATCTATTTTCCATTCGTTAAGGCTTATGAACGTCATGAGGCAGCCGCATGATCGAGGCATTGTGCCACCGTCTCAAAATATCGGATACGGTTGCGGCAGCAGGAGCGGCTGCCTATGCTAAGAGCGTGCAGTTCACGTACGAAGCGCAGCATTGCAATCGGTTTCGCGTCCTGGAAGCCTTTATGGAAGAAGGGCTCGCAGAAAGTGACTTAGCGGGTTCAACGGGTTACGGATACGACGACAGCGCGCGCGATTGCTACGAACGGTTATTAGCTCGTCTTTTCGGCGCTGAGGCCGCGCTAGCGCGGCTTTCATTGGTCAGCGGTACGCACGCAATTGTGAGCGCCCTTGCCGCATGCGTGCCCCCCGGAAAAGTGCTGCTAAGTGTGACAGGCCGGCCATATGACACCCTGCGGAACGCCATCGCACAAGCACCGTTTTCCTTGTGCGAAATGGGTATGCAGTATCGAGAGCTGCCGTTGCAAGACGGCCAGCGGATCGACTTGCAAGCAATCGCGGCGTCTATACAGGATCCAGATGTTGCAGCAATTTTTATCCAGCGTTCACGCGGGTATGCACCGCGTCATTCGATTTCTGTTTCAGCATGCGCTCGCGCAGTCCAGTGCGTTCGCGACGTAAGGCCCGACGTTTTGATTTTGGTCGACAATTGTTACGGCGAACTCGTGGAAACCCAAGAGCCCACCCATGTGGGCGCCGACCTCATCATGGGGTCGCTCATCAAAAACATCGGAGGCTCGATCGCTCCCGCAGGTGGTTACATCGCGGGGCGCGCGGATTTGCTTGAGGCTGTGTCGGCACGGCTCTTTGCCCCGGGGTTAGGCCGCGCACTCGGGCCGACGCTGGGATTAGGACGAAGCTTTTTACAGGGCCTGTTCCTTGCGCCGCTCGTCGTCGAGCAAGTCTTGCGAGGGCTCGACTTTAGCGCCGAACTGTTTGCGTCGCTCGGATTCGGAGTCGACCCCCTGCCCGGAACGCAACGCACGGATATTGTTCAAGCAATTCGCTTGCAGACTCCAGATCGCGTGCTGGCATTTGCAACGGGCCTGCAAAAGGCGATGCCTGTGAACGGCCGTTTCCGGCCGGAGCCGGGCCCCGTGCCGGGGTATCGCGATCCCGTCATCATGTCGAGTGGTGCCTTCATCGCCGGCGCTACCATAGAGCTCTCGTGCGACGCACCGCTGCGCGAGCCGTACGAGGTCTATTTGCAGGGCGGCGTGATGGCGGAGCATGCAATGATCGGGTCCTTGCTTGCCGCAGATGCCGTCCTTGCCGCTACGTGAAGGCGACCGCTGGAGCACGCAGAAGCCACCGCCGGTGAGCACAGACGATCACAACGCCGGGCAGCAGCGGCAATTTTACCGGGCCGAAGTAGATTTTTCCGTCACACTGCGTGTTGCCGGCGAGGATTCCTCGGAGTCCGCTCGCGCGCATGATTTGTCAGGTGGCGGCATGCGGGTATCGATGGAGCGCCATCTCGATCGAGGGCAACCTGTTGAGCTGCGTTTTCACTTGCCGGGAGGAACCTCAGAAGTCGGCGTACGTGGCCTCGTCGTGCTTTCATTTTATGAGGGCAGCACGGCTCACTACCATCATGGTGTGGCGTTTACGTCCATCGGCCAAGCCGACCGTGAAGCGATCGTTCACTATATTCATGACGTGCAACGCCGCTCGCTCAAAGGTCACTGAGGAGATTAAAAAAGACACGCATGCAGCGTGTCTTTTGCGGTACGCTCGAGGCAAGCTACGCTGCGCTCGACTCTCCCATAAAACCGTAGAAAAAATATTTGTTTCCGTCGGAGGTTGACACGACGATGCGGGTGTCCTCAATCGATGCCGACGTGATCGTTTTTCCGATCATCGTTTCCAGAATGGATTGTGCCTGCATGAATTCTGCTTCTCGGAGAGCGTCGGGCTCAATCTCAATGAGATTGAGCAACTCGTCGACCTTATCTTCCATCCGTCCCGCCTCTGGATGTGCTGTGCTTAAGCTCACCTATACTACATCGTCCAAGGCCCATTAAATCGTTAATGCCAAAAATTAGAATCTCTCCGGACCAGGGGGCTACCGAGCCTTCAGTAGAAGGCCCCTGCCCGATGTATCTTTTGGAGGTCCTCAGCGGCCCGCTAGACGGAAAGACGTGGTCGTTTGAGCGTGAGATCACGATTGGCCGTGACGATGCGGTGGCTGACGCCTGTATCACCATTGACCGCTACATTTCCCGAAAACACGCACTTTTACGCGCGGATGACGGCGCGCTGTTGCTTTCTGACCTAAAAAGTCGCAACGGCACCCGTTTGGGTGGCAAGCCGGTGGACGGGGACACGGCGCTCGAGGTCGGAGCACCATTTGTGGTGGGGCGCACCGTACTTCGCGTCACGCAGAGCTAGCAGGCGACCGCCGGATGCTCACCGCGGCGACCACCGTGCAGGCGCGGGCCTTGCTCGCCGTGCTGCCGCGGCCGCTTGCCTTCGTTCCAACGATGGGAGCGTTGCATGCGGGGCATCTGGCATTGGCCACCGCCGCAGGCGCCTCGTGCGAGTCCGTGGCCGCCTCTGTATTCGTCAATCCGCTCCAGTTCGGGCCGGGAGAGGACCTGGCTCGGTATCCCCGCGATTATGAAGCCGACCTGGCGGCATTGCAACAGCATGGCGTTGACCTGGTCTTCGCCCCGGAAGCGGAATCTATGTATCCCACTGGGTTTTCCACCGCCGTCGACGTTGGCCCCATCGGGCACTCCTTTGAGGGGGCGATCCGCCCAACGCACTTTGCCGGGGTCGCGACCGTGGTGGCGAAATTGCTGAACATTATGCAGCCCGATATGCTCTTTCTAGGCCAGAAGGATGCGCAGCAAACCGCCGTATTGCGCCGGCTGGTCCGTGATTTAGCGATCCCGACGCAAGTGCGGGTCGTTCCGACGGTACGGGACACGGATGGCCTGGCGCTCTCAAGTCGCAATGCATATCTCTCCCCGGACGAGCGCCGCGCGGCTCCAAGTTTGTATGCTGCGTTAACTGCGCTGCGGTTACTGCTTTACCAGGGGATGGAGAAAGGCGAGGCGGTCGCGCAGGCCGCAACGGTTTTAAGTCCGGCGGCTACACTCGACTACCTCGATGTGGTCGACGCAGACACCTTCGAGCCGCTCGAACAATTGCGCGCTCCAGCGTTCATTATCGGCGCCGCGCGTTTCGGTAGGACGCGACTGTTGGACAATCTTTGGATTACCGCATGAAGGGCGCGCGGATTTTGCTTGGCGTGACCGGCGGTATCGCTGCTTATAAAGCTGCGGCCTTAACGAGTACGCTCGTTCAAGCGGGCGCAATAGTCGATGTAATCCTCACGGCGCACGCAGAGCGATTCATCTCTGCGTTAACATTTTCATCATTGACGGCCCGCCCTGTCTACACATCGCTGTGGGATGCGCCGGAACGCATTCCGCACATTCGATTGGTACGCGAAGCCGAAGTGTGTTTGGTTGCGCCGGCCACCGCAAATTTTATTTCGAAGCTCGCCAGCGGGGCCGCCGATGACTTGCTCTCCACCGCGCTGCTTGCAGCGCGTATTCCCGTTGTCGTGGCGCCGGCTATGAATTCGGCGATGTACGAAAATTCCGCAACGCAAGCGCATCTTGCTGTGCTTCGAGAGCGCGGCATACACATCGTCGACCCCGAGTCTGGGTTTCTAGCCGAGCGCGAGTCCGGAGCAGGTCGTCTGGCAAGCGAGGAACGATTGATTGATGCGCTCATGGTCGCGCGTGCGCTAGATGGCCCACTGCGCGGCAAGCGCGTTGCCATAACGGCCGGCCCCACGCGCGAACCAATCGATCCGGTTCGCCACCTTTCGAATGCATCGACCGGTGCCATGGGCATTGCCCTTGCGCGCGAAGCCGCGCGCCGCGGCGCCGAGGTAACGCTTATCCTAGGCCCGACACTTCTTAGCGCGCCCGAGTGTGTGCGAACCATTCATGTTGGCAGCGCGCAAGAACTGTACGATGCGGCGCTCTTACACGCTCGCGGTGCGGATATCACAATCGCCACCGCCGCAGTGTCGGACTGGAGACCCGCGCAGCAATCGCCTGAAAAAATCAAAAAGACCGAGCAAGACCTGACCGTGCGGATGGTCCGCAATCCGGACACGCTCGCTGCCCTGGGCGCGGAGAAGGGCACGACATACGTGGTCGGGTTTGCCGCTGAAACGCAGATGCATGAAGCGCACGCGCGCGAGAAATTGCGCAACAAGAATCTGGATGCAATTGCAGTCAACGATGTGGGTGGGCAGCGCGCCTTCGGGGTGGGTGAAAACACCCTAACGGTGCTTTTTGCCGATGGCTCGCGGGCCGAGCTTGGAACGCACCCGAAAGCCGAACTCGCCGCGCGTTTGTGGGACGCGCTTATTCCGCGCATGGAAAGCAAAGCATAATGCTTCTGGCAATTGATGTTGGGAATACCGAAACCAAACTCGGCGTTTTCGAAAGCGCAAGCGGCGCTCTTCTTTACATGTGGCGCGTAACGACGGAAGCCCGCCGCACGGCCGATGAGTACGGTGTTTTTTTAACGCAACTTTTTGTAACGCAGAAAATACAAACACGTGACGTGACGGCTGTGGTGATATCGAGCGTCGTGCCCAAACTGGATCAAACCATTGGGGATGCGTGCAGGCGTTTTGTGGGGGCGAAGACGGAATTTTTGAAGTCGCATCAGCAAAGCTTAATGCCCATTGCCACCGAGCGACCGTCCGAAGTTGGCGCGGATCTTGTGGCAATGTCTCTTGGCGCCCGAAAGTTGTACGGCGCGCCGCTGATTGTCATCAGTTTCGGAACTGCCACCGCTTTTGTTGCGATCTCGAGTGATGGTGCGTTTTTAGGGACCGCAATAGCGCCCGGGATTGCGATTTCGGTCGACGCCCTCGTCGGTCGCGCCGCAAAGTTGCCACAGATTGCACTCGAAGCACCGGGGAGTGCCATCGGGCGTGACACGATTGCATCGCTGCAATCCGGCATCGTCTATGGATTTGTGGGACAGACTGAGGCAATCGTGCAACGCATGTCGAGCGAAATGAACGCTAGCCCGAAAGTGATTGCAACGGGCGGGCTTGCCGAGGTCGTTGCTAAGCACACGGAATGTATTCATGAAGTTAATGCCAATTTAAGCTTGCTCGGTCTTCAATTATTCCACAACTCCACGAACGACAAATAAGCAAAAGCGTGAAGTGCCGGCTGCAAGATCCGGCCGCTTTTTTTGTTGTCATTATTGAGGTTCGTCATGCAAAACAATACGGTCAGTTCTAACGGAAATCTGCCCTTAGCATGCTTGGGAGCTTTGGCCGGTGCGCTCCTGGGTGCGATTATTTGGGCAGGCGTCTCTGCCGCCGCGAACGCGCAGATCGGTTTCATGGCAATTGGCGTAGGGTTTCTGGCCGCGTACGGTGCGCGCTTGTTTGGCCGCGGCCATGGGC
>JALYIF010000221.1 GCA_030775925.1 Vulcanimicrobiota bacterium
CTTGCGAATGGGCCTCTCCCTCGCGGCGTTGCCGGCACTAAGCGCTATCGTCGCGTCCCGCCGCTGGACTTTGCTGGCCGCAGCGGCTGTTGGTTTCGTGTGCTTAGCCGAGGTCGGGCGCCGGAAAGGTCAGGGCTCGGCGCACTTCCCCATCGTTTCATCCATCGTGGCGCCGCTCTGGGTACTCGAGCGCAGCATATGCGCTTGGTTGGCGCTGGGAAGCCTTGTAAAGAATGGCGGCATCCGTTACGGCAACGAGATTATCCGGATCGCTGCTACCCCCGAGCACCTGTTGGCGCGGTCATCATGATGAATGAACTGCAGGCGGTCTCACTCTACGATCAACAGAACCCCTTCGACACGCCTCTCGCTATCGAAAAGAGTAATTACACGGCCTACATAGACGGTGCACTGTGCCGCCTCCTAGACTGGCGAAGGCCCAAAGCCAAATCAAACAGAGTGCATTCGCTTTTCCGTTCATTCGTCCAAGATGTCGACTATTCGTGTCTGGGTGCAAGGGCAGCGATTAATGGCGGGCACTATCGGTTCGGACTCTACGAAATGATGGGGAGTCAGGCATCGACCGCGGGGCTGGCACGGGATCTGCGTGCCTTCGTGGCCGAGCGGCCACTTATGCGGACCCAATACGCCACATTTATTGCCTTCTTTGATGATGCGGAACGCGGCAGCGAATTGGAGTTCGAGAATACGCTTTGGCGCCAATTGCAAGAGCTTCACAATCTTGACCGTCAATATTACAACTATGATTGCTCGGTGAGTGCTAATCCCAATAGCCCGGACTTCGGTTTTAGTTTTGGCGGCGAGGCGTTCTTTGTTGTTGGTATGCATCCTCAAGCCTCGAGGGTCGCCCGTAGATTTTCAACGAAAGCACTGGCCTTCAACGCTCGCTCCCAATTCGACGCGTTGCGCGCGCAGGGATTATACGGGCGTTTTCAATCGCGCGTGCGCGACCGCGAGATAGCTTTGCAAGGGTCGCTCAACCCAAACCTTTCGGAGTTCGGCGAATCCTCCGAAGCCCGTCAGTACGGCGGTCGCCCGGTCGATTCATCGTGGCAGTGTCCCTTCAACGTTTGATGCAGATTGTACCAGCCCAATCCGGTGTCGCGTTTGAACTGAAACGTGGGGAGGCCGTTGAGATCGTTGATCCGCAAGGCGAACAGGTAGCAGACCTTGTTTTCTACTCCACGAAGGATCTAAAAGAATACTTCTCAAGTGGCCGCACGTTGGATTACAATGAGTGCCAATATCTGACGACGGGCGGGACGCTTTATTCCAATCGCAGCAACCCGATGGTTGCGATAGAACACGACGATGTCGGTGTCCACGATTATCTTTTGACCCCGTGCAGTGCGCGAATGTTTGAGATCCTGCGAGGGCAATTTGAACATCCCAGTTGCATGGGAAATCTCGCACAGTGTCTCGCACATTACGGCATTTTTTCAGACGACATTCATTGCACGTTCAATGCCTTCATGAACGTCGTCATATCCCCGAGCGGAAAAATGCGCGTGCTGCCTCCGCGCTCCGAGGCCGGCGATCGACTGCTCCTACGAGCCCAAATGGACTTGGTGATCGGCCTGACGGCGTGCTCCTCGGAAGCCAGCAATGCGGGGCGCTGTAAGCCGGTTATGTACGCGATCCATTACCTTGGGGGATAGCAAGGGCCGTTATCGCGCTTGCACTCCTCACACATCTGCTCCGGGCTTAACGTCATCCCCGGAGATAATCCGGGCGGTGCGGCGGGAGTTATACCTTCTGGCAAGACCGCGCCGAGCGCTGCTTCGGTGGACGGTTGAACTTCCTTATGCGCTTTACCCGAATGTCCGCAGAGGTTACACTTTGGGTCTGATTTTTCCACAGGCATCTCCTTCGCAACATGCAGCCATTTGGGTGCTGCCGCATTCAAGTGGGTTTCCAGTTCACCGGCGCCCGGTAACTGCATCTCACGACTAATTCCCTACTGCTTGTGCCCACTTCATAGCGACACCAACGTCCCGCGCGCGGCACATGCGTCCGCTTACGCATGTGCCGCTCTCGTAGCGTTAGTAGACCTTTTCTAACTGGTCAACGGCACTTCCAGCGTCCTTGGCCGCGCTCAAAGCTGCCGCGCTGTTGCGCGACTGCACGGCCCGTGCGATCTCCTGTTGCGTCTTGCTGAAATGCGCGGCCGCGGCCGGGCCACCGTGACGGGCATTAATTTGGGCGCTTACTTGAGCCCAGGTTGTCGCAATGGCGTGCGAGTCGCGTGCAGCGCGGGTCCAGTTATGTTCCTGCACGTCGAGCGTTATGGAACGCCCCAAATAGTCTAGCGTGTGGACCGGTGAAGGCACCTTATCGCCCGCTTTCGTGAAGAGCGGTGCGAGAGCCCCGGTAACTTCGTTCGCATTTCTTCGCAGATCGACGTTCCTTGCAAGACTCTCCTTTAGGGTTTTTATAGCGACATCAACTCTGGCCAGATGCACAGAGGATGCGCCATTTTGCGTCAGCGTGGAGCGCACACGCGGCCAGTCGTTAGCGGCTTGCGCGCAGGCGGCCGCTGCTGCGGCTCCGGTTTTCTCGCCTTCAGCCGTCATTTCGGCTGCGTCTTCAATCTTGGCGATGCCCTTGAGATCGGCACGCATGTCATTGGACTCGCCTTTCTCGGCCTGGCGGGACTGTTCGCTCTTTTCTGCCTGAGCGGTCAAGACGTGCGAAACGATCGCGGGCGGTGGGTTCGAGAATAAGAACATGATTACTACCTACTTTCTTGGAGTGACATCCATATGGTACAAACCCAAGATGACGCCAAGATGAACGCAACCTCCGCGGATGAGAGGGGCTAGCAGATCGAGATTTGCGAACACTTACACAAATGTAAAGTGCTTTCCGTGAGCGACACCCCCGTCGCTTCTGGGGGCAAACGCAAGCCGGGGACTTGGCATTGCCAAAATATCGTTGGCGGCGGAAAAGATTGAGGGTCGCTGCCGAGGTAGTCATTCGGAAATCAAGAAGTGTGAACC
>JALYIF010000222.1 GCA_030775925.1 Vulcanimicrobiota bacterium
CTTCCATACCGCAGAGACCCTCTCGGTGCACCTTTGGTATACGCATTCCGAAGGGTTGGTGCCCGACGCTGACCGAATTGGGAACGGCTCGGCGCTCGTGCTGCTCATCATGGTTTTGATCTTCAACATCAGCGCGCGCGTTTTGGGACGCGTCCTGAGCAAGCGATTCACTGGAAAATAGGTATGACGATCTCTAGCCCTTCGGCCGTCGACATCCAACCCGCCACGATGAAGATGCGCATAGAAGACCTCAACGTCTTCTATGGCGACTTTCAGGCCATTAAATCCGCCTCCATGAACGTGAGCGAGAATTGTGTAACCGCTCTCATCGGACCGTCAGGTTGCGGCAAGTCCACATTTATTCGCGCATTGAATCGTATGCACGATCTGGCCCCCGAAGTCCGCGTCGAGGGAAGCGTTACGCTTGACGGCGAGGATATTTATGCCAAGGATGTAGATCCCGTTACCGTACGGCACCGCATCGGGATGGTATTTCAGCGCCCCAACCCGTTCCCGAAAACGATTTACGAAAATGCGGTGTATGGCCCCAAAATTCATGGCGTAAGTAACCGCAAGCAGCTACTGGAAATCTGCGAACGTAGTTTGCGCCGCGCTGCGCTATGGGATGAAGTCAAAGATCGCCTCAACGAATCGGCCCTCGATCTCTCGGGTGGACAGCAGCAGCGGCTGTGCATCGCTCGAGTCCTTGCTGTGGAGCCCGAAGTTATCTTGATGGACGAGCCGGCATCCGCGCTCGACCCGATCGCCACTTCAAAGATCGAAGATCTCATTAGCGAACTGAAACGCGACTACACCGTCGTGATTGTCACGCACTCCATGCAGCAGGCGGCGCGCATCTCCGATAATACAGCGTTCTTTCTGCTCGGAGATCTCATCGAAATCGGCACCACAAGCGACATCTTCACCAAACCAAAAGATAAGCGCACAGAAGACTACATCACCGGCCGCTACGGCTAAACGCACTTCCCGCCACCACATTCGTCACCCTGACTCACCGCCAGGGCCACCCTGAGCCGCACAAGTGTCACCCTGAGCTCAGCCTGCCGTGAGCTTGTCGAACGGTCGAAGGGTGGTACGCTCGGCAATACGAGCGTGGTACGCGCATGCGATATACGTCTGACTACACGAAATAAATGACACACTTAAGCCACCCTTAAGTGGCTCTTAATGTAGCCCCTCTACACTGACGGGGTTACTTGTGTACGCTTATAAGGATCAATTAGAAGTGCGAAATATTGTGGCGCGGCTCGTATTGAGCGCGTCGTTCGTGTTATGCAGCGGTGCCATCTCGTCCGCGCAGACACCCGCCCCCGCCCCGAAGGCGACTCCGGCGCCCGCGACAAACACGGTCAAATTTAGCGGTGTCGTTCGCGGTTTTTACTTTACTCGCAGCAATGCCGTCAATTGCGATACGATCGCACCGTCGCTGCCTGCAAAGCCCGGGACAACCGGCATTCCGTGCAACGCGCAAGCCGGCAGCCTCGGCGGCAAGTTCCACGCTGACTATCAATTTGCACAAACCCCCTGGTCGCTTGGAGCAACATATTTCGGCGCTCTCTCGGGCAGCCCAAGTTCGCGTGGATTCGATCCGCGCGTAGACAATTCGCTGCCTGGTTACAACGTCTCAGTGATGGGCGAAGCCTATCTGCAGTACAAAAATAAGTACACCACCGGTCAAATCGGCCGCGAAGTGATCAACACGCCGTGGGCCAACCCCTCGGATTCGCGTATCGTTCCGGTGAGTTTCCAGGGAGCCTGGCTTTCGGGAGCGGTGACGCCCACCGTTACCGTAGGCGCATACTATATGGGCCGTTTCCGTCACCGTACCGCTTCGGCGTTTTATAACGACACCTTGCTGACGAGTTGCTCGCAGCAAACGCCGGTTGTATACTTCCTCCCCGAGCCGCCGGCGGCCAAAACGCCGATTGCAGGCGCCGATCCGTGCGCACTTCCTGCCGCACAATCGGGCACCAAAGGCTTCGCACTGCTCCAAATTACCAAAAAATTCAACCCGACCTGGGTTGCTAATCTGTACCAATACAAAGTCTATGACGTTGTAAATATCACGCACATCGATACAAAGAACAACTTTGCGCCAAAATCGCCGCTTAATCCGTACTTCGCCGCACAATATATTGCGGAGTCGGATACCGGTCGCGCGCTCGTCGGCACGATAAAAGCGCATATGTACGGCATGCAAATGGGTGCAAGCTTCGGTAAGAACATTGACGTTGCGGCCAGCTTTAACCAATCGGGCCAGCAGGCGTTCATCACCACCAACTGCACTTCCAGTCCCGGCGGCGTCTTCGGTGGCGTCAAGGGTGCTACTGTTCCCGGCGGCGCACCGGCTGGAACCACCCTCTGTTATGGTGGCGGCATTGCCTCCCCCTACACGGACAGCTATGCAACCGATCCGCTTTATACCACGACGATCTCCCAGGGCTTGGCAGACGTTCGTAAACCTGGAAGCGCTATGAAGCTCGCGCTGACGTTCCAAACGAACAATAAGCGCTTCAAGGCCATTCTGGCAGGCGCCCAATACTACTACGGGCTTCCAGCGGCAAGCCTTGCAAATCAGTTGGATCAGCGTAAAGAACTCAACGTCGACATGCAATACTTTTTCAGTGCCGTCGATTCCAAAAAGCCCTATAAGGGATTTTCGCTGCGTCATCGTTATGCCGACCGATTCACAC
>JALYIF010000223.1 GCA_030775925.1 Vulcanimicrobiota bacterium
GTGGTGACGTCCCCCTGCTCGCTGCGTACCGGAACGCGATGCGTAAAGAGGCCAGAATACAAGCGGCGCGATTGTCCCACACGAATAGGAATTTTTGCCCGATAGGCAATTTGTGCCGTGCGCGAAGTCGCCCACGTTACAACCGAGGCGGCATACCTGCGCTGCGCCAATGTTTGCGCGAGCCCCTCAATCGTACGTCCGTCATCGATGAGCACCTCGGCAATCTCCGGAACGTGCTCGAGCGTCTGCGCGTGTGCGGCAAGCGTAAGGGCATCAACGGCATCATATTTCGTACGCAGCGCACGGGCGCAGACCGACGCGATGAGCGAATCGCCAATCCCCCCACCTGCGCAGAGAAGTAACGCTCGCGTGCTACTCATTGAGCCCAGGCTGCCACAAGCGCCTGTGCAGCATCCATCATCCGCCGTGGCATCTGCGACTTGTTTGCCCCCGTGGGAAACGAGATCATTCGCACGGGTGCGGCCCAGGGCGCCCAGCGGCTGGTATAGCGCACAAAGTCGCGCTCCTCGAAAATATCGACCACCGGAGTTCCGACCATTCCCGCCACATGCGCTGCTCCCGTGTCTGGCGTAATGAGCAAAGGCGCTTGCGCGATCGCCGCCTTCCAAGCGCGCTGATCGTTGAAGTAGTGTACGTCCAGGCCGCCAGATTGCGCGATTTCTTGCACCGCCTGTTGCTCATCCTGCGCTGCAATCACCGAGCACGGCCGGTAATCGCACAGCTCCCGCAACCATGACGCAATCTCACCAGGGGTGCGGTCTCCGGCAATCCACTTGGGCGTAAGTTGAATGAGCACTCGCTCCTGCAGCGGACCAACTTCCTCCACGACAAGGGGGCGCAGCCGCGAAGCGTCCTGCGTCGGTGCACGTTCGGGATGCAAGCCGTTTCCCAGCGCGAAAAGCACGAGCGGTTCTGCTTGTGGATGCGCCGGAAGCGATGCCTCACGATAGATTGCCGTGGTACATTGCGTACGCGCCCACAGCGATTTAAACGGCTTCTCCCAGCCGTTAAAAAACCCGACGCGCTTGGCGATCTTCGCGCGTTTCGCAAAGCTATAGGCTTGCGGTTCCTCGGATGCAAT
This sequence comes from Vulcanimicrobiota bacterium, assembly GCA_030775925.1. Lineage (GTDB taxonomy): Bacteria > Vulcanimicrobiota > Vulcanimicrobiia > Vulcanimicrobiales > Vulcanimicrobiaceae > JACRUB01. The sequence continues at coordinate 1,103 of JALYIF010000223.1, forward strand.
CAAGGCTATATCATAGCGCGCGTGCGTCGCTTGCCCCAGCGCCAGCTCCCACGTTTGCGGCGTATATCCATGTTTGGGCCAAGGAATCCGTTCCACGACATGCACCCGTTCGAACGTCCGCTCGGCAAAAATGTGCGCGTTCCGAGTTGTCAGAAGCGCGCTCACCGAGTGACCGGCCTCGCGAAGCGCCGCGATCAGCGGCGCGCATGCCAGAGCGTCCCCGATCCCGTCGACGCGAACTAAGAGGATCCGCGCTATTGGTCGAGTCCGCGCTGCAGCTCACGCACGTACATGCCATCTAGCAATTGCGCTCGTGCAATCGAGCGCACGGCGGCCGGAATACGCTCGTCGCTTGCAAGGCCCGCAAAAAACGGCAGCAGCCATGCCGGCGCCAACGCTTTGGAGCGCAGCATGTTGAATCCGTAGGCACCGGTCGCCATGCGCGCGCGCTTGGACGGATTCTTTTTAATAAATCGCGCTGCCATCTGCGCTTTTTCCAGTGTTTTTTGAAGGGTCACATCCAGCGTTTGCTCTTGCGGCGGCTTGATATGGTAGAGATAGGCATCCCACGCGAACTTCTGGCGCACGCCCATATCGCGCAGCCGCACACCGAGTTCGGTGTCTTCCCAGCCGTACAGGTTAAATTGCTCGTCGAAGCCTTTGACCCAGTGCAGTGCTTCACGCGAGATCGACACATTGCACGTGCACAAGAACGCCCGCGAAAAATTCGTAATGCTGGGCTTGGGCCGGTCGTGATAGCTGGGCACATTGATAATAGGGCCCGATACGGCAAACGTCCCGTTCCCGCGGTGTGCGGCTTCGTGCGCGGCAAGAAACCCGCCGGGAATCCAAACGTCGTCATCGACGAAGACCACGATCTCGCCAGTCGCGACTGCGATGCCCCGATTGCGCGCAGCTCCGCGGTTTGCTCGTTCTTCATAGACGTAATTTATTTCAAAATCGTTGGCCTCGCGTGCGTGCTCCACAACTTGGGCTGTCGCATCCGTCGACCCATTGTCAACAACAACAACTTCGAACGGCGGCGCGCCGATTTGCTGAGCGAGCGAGCGAAGTGCTTGATCTAAATATCCAGCGCGGTCTTTGGTTGCGATAATAACAGAAACGGGGGTCACGACTGTAAAGCATCCTCAATGCCGATTGCCATGCGTTCGGCGGCACCCACATGATCTTTATAAAGCCCCTTGAGTTGCATTGCGGTCCGTGCAATCCACGCGCTGTCCTCAAACCGCTCGAGCGTCACGCGCGCAACGTGCCCGGGCGTCAATGTCCCGCGCAGTTCGGCGATCAGTGCTTCTTGCGCATCAATGTTCGGTTGGGTGAAAAATTCAAAGCGTTTGGAAACAGCGAGCACTGCGCTGCGCTTAAGCGCCACTCCCACGAGCGGTAGTCGATCGAGGTAGGTCAGCGGTCCATTGATCGCGATCAGTTCAGGCGCATTGAGCGGCACGCAGGCCACCACCGGCTTACCAAGGGCTGCTGCTTCGATCGTTTTGGTGCCCGGAATGGTGACGACGAGCCGTGCGCGCGTTGCCGCGCTGAGCGCCGAGCGCACGACGGGAAAACGCAAGGTCTGCGCGCGGTCACAAAGATACGTACGGCCATCCTCCGTTACGAGCGAACCTCGCTGCGCAAACACACGCGGATCACCACCGGCTTCCACCGCTTTGCGCACATCTTCAAGTGCGGTAAATGGCGAAATACCAAATGCAATGGGAATATCCGGCCGCTCCCGAGCGATCCGCATCGCGGTCGTGAGAAAAAACGGCACAAGATGCTGCACTTCATATTTGCGCGACCCGGGCATCATCAAAATGCCGTCTTCGGGAGCACCCGGATCAAGCGGCTGCTGCGCCTCAAAGAGCGCTCCATCAATGGCTAAATTGCCAGTAAGCAAAATCCGGTCACGATGCATCCGCGCGGCGACAAGCGATTCAACGTTGGCCATATCCACAGCAAACGCGCGCGCAAAAATCTCACGGTACGCGGGGCGCGAAAACTTATAGCTGAATGCTTTGGCTGAAAAGCGCTTTGCAAGACGCACCGCGTGGCTGAGGTCGCCACCCAAATATTGCACGCCGTCAAAAGTTGCGGGCAAGCCTTGGTGCACGCGTCCGAAGGACGCTTTCATAGAAACGGCGGGCGGATGGACGTGCGCCTGCGGAAAAGTTGAACGCGCCACGTCAGGCTCGGAACCGGTTGCGTAATCATCAGGCACAAAAAATAGATGAACGTTTGCGCTTGGCGTTCGCGCATACAACGCCCCTAGTAGCGGCCGGACCCAGCCCGCGAATTCGCCGGGGCCATTCGTGGTAATGGCCAGACTGTAAGAGCTCATCGTGCTGGCCTAGTCATCTTGCGCGTATCGCTGCAGAATCGTGCCGATCAGGTCGGTGGTGCTGTGTCCCGCTTGATGCGGCGCGAGTGCAATGCGCCCGCCATGTTGCAAGACCACCGTGCGTTCGGGAAGCTCATCTTCGCGATACTGCGAGCTCTTAACGTGAACGTCGGGAGCGAGTTGATCGAGCAATACCTCCGGCGTTCGCTCAGAGAATCCGACCACGGCATCTACACACCGCAACGCGCATAAAATCCGAGCGCGGTCTGTGAAGGGCACAAGCGGGCGGCGCGCCCCCTTAAGCCGGCGCACCGACTCATCGCTGTTAAGACCGATGATCAGTGCATCACCCTGCGCGCGGGCCCAAGCGAGATATTCGATGTGCCCTGCATGCACCACGTCGAAACATCCGTTGGTAAAGACCAACACCTTTCGAGCGTTGCGAAGGGAATTGCGCCAGAGCACAGCGGCATCCGTGTCAAAGAGCGGAGCGAAAAAACGCTCAGGCATTGAACCCGTGATTGACCAACGACAGAATTTCATCCGCACTGGCGGTTGCCGTCCCTAATTTTTCAACGACCGCAGCGGCTGCGAAATTGGCCAGTTGCAATGCGAGATCGATTGAAGCGCCTGCTGCAAGCGCCAAGGACAGAACGGCCACCACCGTGTCGCCGGCGCCGCTTACATCAAACACCGTCCGCGCAACCGCCGGAACGTGCAAGCGTTGGCCGTCCCGGCCAAACAGTGACATGCCGTGTTCGCCTCGCGTGATCACAACGTAGCGGCAATCCAATCGGTCCAACAGCGCGCGCCCCGCGCGTTCGAGCGACGCATCATCGGTAATTGCAATTCCCGACGCATTTGCGGCCTCGTGCAAATTTGGGGCAACGCAGGTGACACCGGAAAAGAGCGCGAGATTCTCCGGCTTCGGATCGGCAATTACCAGCGGCGCTGCCAAAGCGGCCTCCACAATCTCGCGCGAGAACAAGCCTTTTGCGTAATCGCTCAGTACCACGGCATCGACGTCTTTGGCATGCGCGCGCACGAACTCGGCAATGCGACGGCGGTCGGCTTGCCCAAGCGGTTGCGTTGATTCCCAATCGGCCCGGACCACTTGCTGGTTGTGTGCGACGATGCGCGTTTTGCGGGTGGTGGGGCGGTCGTCAACTGTTATAACCCCGTCATGCGTGACATCGAGGTCTTCCAGCAGTCCGTGCACACGCTCGGCTAAACGGTCGCTGCCGATGGACCCGACAAACTGCACCTGCGCACCCAAAACACGCAGATTGTTTGCAACATTCCCTGCGCCCCCAAGAGTAAACGAGTGATCGTTGACGGCAACGACCGGAACGGGTGCTTCGGGAGAGATCCGCGTTACGGTACCCCAAATCCATTCATCGAGCATCACATCGCCGACGACCAGAATCTTGCGGCCACGCATGCGCTCGAACAACGTTTTAGCATCAGGCGGCGCCAGCACCGGAACACCGCTCACGGATTAAACATCAGTTGCTGTTCGACCAGGTCGCACATAATGTGGCCCATCGTGATATGCACTTCCTGAATAATTGCGGAGTATCCATCGGGACCGATCAACGAGAGATCGGCGATTTCGCTCACTTTCCCGCCGCCGTTACCGGTGAAAGCGATGGTTACAGCGCCTAATTTTTTGGCCTCTTCTAAGGCGACAACGATGTTCTTCGAGGTTCCGCTGGTGGTAATGCCGACGACGACGTCGCCTGGTTTAACAAACGCTTCAACCTGCCGCGCAAAAACGCGGTCGTAGCCATAGTCATTGCTGATCGCGGTAACGGCCGACGGATTGACGGAAAGTGATTCCGATGGATAGCCGCGCCGCTCGCGCAAGAAGCGACCGCTAAATTCGGCCGCCAGATGCTGCGCATCAGCTGCACTGCCGCCGTTCCCCATCCACAGTACCTTATGGCCACTCTTAAACGCTTTGGCAATGGCCGCGCTGATCGCTTCCACCTGGCTCTGATAATGGGGGGCATCCAACAGACCGCGCCGGTCAGCGAGAATCTCCGAAAAACCGCGCCGCCCGCGAATATCTATGGTTCGATCCAAAAGAGCTCCTCGCCCAAAGAGACCAGTTCACCGTTCTCAGGAATGACACGGGTGACGATTCCCGAGTAGTCGCTCGTGATCTCATTCATCAGCTTCATGGCCTCAAGAATACAGATAACTTGGCCTTCCTGAACCCGCTCGCCGATGTTCACAAATGCCTCGGCGCCTGGCGCCGGCGCGCTGTAGAACACGCCAACCAAGGGCGCGACAATCCGTTTAACATTAGCAGGGGCCACAGGCCCGGCCGGGGTTCCGCCGGGCGACGCTGCCACCGGCGTCCCTTGGTAGGCCGGGATCGCGGGCATGGCAAGCCCGGCTTCCCGGCGCACGAGCTCGAACGTTTGGTCGCCCATCTTGACCTTGATGGCGTCGAGATCGTTCTCATGCATGATGTCCAGAAGCTCTTTAATTGTCTGCGTTTCGCTGGCCGCGGGCTCTTTGCTCTCTTCGTGCATTACAGCCCCATTTCAACGAGGGTGGTCGCGGTGTCTTTTTCTTGCGCGAAGGGAATGCGGCGGTCTTCTCGAGTCGTCAGGTCGCGAAGCACCAGCTCGCCGGCGGCCAACTCCTGATCCCCCGCGATCAGCGCATACCGTGCGTTGTTGGCATCTGCCATCTTGAGTTGTGCGAGCAGCTTGCGATCGTTGTAATCCATGAAGGTAGGGCTCGCTCCCTGCGAGCGTAGATAAGCAAGCAAATGCACCAGCCGTTCGCGGGCATCCGACCCAAGCGCGATGAGTTGAATGCCGCCACGTTGTGCCGCATCCTGCGACCCGGTTGCAGCGAGCATCATGAGAAAGCGCTCCAGTCCCAACCCGAAACCGACCGCCGGCACCGCAGGACCGCCGAGTGAGGCAACGAGCCCATCATAGCGGCCACCACCACAAACCGTGCTTTGGGCACCCAGCGCATCGGAAATAATCTCGAACACGGTGCGCGTGTAATAATCCAAACCGCGAACGATCCGCGGATTTACCACGTATGGAATTTCTGCTTCGTCCAAATAGTGTTTGAGCATATCAAAATGCGTGCGGCACGCATCGCATAACACGCTTTCGAATGTCGGCGCCCTTTCGACAAACGGCGCATCTTGCGGCGCCTTGCTATCGAGAACGCGCAGAGGGTTGCGCTCCAGCCGTTTTTGCGAGTCTTGACTAAGTTCGGCCAAATGTGGGCGAAAGTGATCTAGGAGTGCCTGACGATACTGCGGGCGGCAGTGCTCGTCTCCGATTGTGTTGATGTTGAGTGTCGCGCCCTTAAGTTGATAGCTTGCGATAAGTTCCCAAGCAAGTTGAATGACTTCAAAGTCCGCTTCGGCGCCCTGGTATCCAAAACACTCAACGCCAAACTGGTGCGCTTGTCGATAGCGTCCCGCTTGCGGACGCTCGTACCGGAAAAAAGGCCCGATGTAATACAGGCGCTGAGGACCCAGCGCAAAGAGATTTTCTTGCATGGCCGCGCGAACGACGGGCGCCGTCCATTCCGGGCGCAGCGTCATGCTGCGATCGCCCTTATCAACGAACGTGTACATCTCTTTTTCGACGATGTCGGTCGTCTCACCAACGCCGCGCACAAAGAGTTCGGTTGACTCAAACATCGGCGTGCGAATCTCGCCGTAACCGAACCCGCGCGCAAGTCCATGGATTCGCGCCTCAAGAGCTTGCCATGCAGCGGTCTGCGGGGGAATGAGATCCTGTGTTCCGCGCGGCGCGGTCAATTTTGACATGAATGCTTTCTTTATTGCTGGTGCGCTTGCGGCTCTGGCGCTTTTTCCAAGTCCGCTGGTGCAAACGGCGTTGGCTACCGCGGCCAGCACCCTGTTCGAAAGCACCCCATTTATTCTTGCCGGAATGGCGCTTGCGCGGATGGCCCCCGCACGTGCTTCGCTGCTCGTGAATCTATTGGGGTGCGGTTGCTCGGGCGGACCTGCCGCGCGCTCCCTGCCTGTGGCCGCGGCGACCTGGATCGCATTCGGCCCGGGCATTGCCGCACTGCGGTGGGCCGCCGCCATCGGCATGGGCTCGATGTTCGCGCGCATTCGCGCTCACGAGTCTTCGGAGCACGACGGCATTGCACTCGCCGAGGATTTGCTTGGCATCTTGCCGTTCGGACTCGCTGCGGGCGTCATCGGGCTCGTACCGCGCACGGCGTTCGCGCACATTCACCCTGCTTTTGCCGCACTCGGGGCGGCAAGCGCGGCGGTCCTAAGCTCGCCCTGCGGCTTCGGCGGAATAGCCCTCGCCTCCACGTTTCGCAGCGTTGCGCCGGCGGCGGCCGCCGGGGTGCTCATCACGGCCGGCATTATCGATCTGCGCGCACTTCGACCGCGCATGCAACGCGCAGCTTCCCATGATGCAATCGCATACGCAATCGCTTCCTTGAGCTGTGGCTTGGTCGCGTTCCATCATGGAAACGCGCTGGTCAATCCGCGGTTTAGCATCCCATTGTATGCGTCTTGCGTGGTGCTGCTGCTCTTAGCATGGAAATACCGGCACGAAAGCCGGGCGGCATTGCGTTGGGCCCCCGCACTTATGTTGGCCGGCGCCGTCTTGAGCGCACCGCCCCCGCTGTATTACGCAACACAAACAACGCTATCCGAAGCGTTCGCCGGCGAGCCTGTCGATTTTTCGGGCGCGCTTGCAAGCAACGACGGTCACTTTTCAATCGTCCGGTATGCCGTAACGTGTTGTCGCGCCGACGCCCAGCCGGTCTCCGTGCGATTGTTGCGTTCCATAAAAGAATCGCCCGGACAGTGGATACACGCTACCGGCATCCTGGTGCACACTGAGACGGGACTCGCCTTGGACCTGCGCACCTATGAACGGATGGCAGCGCCGAACGATCCGTTCATGTACCGGTGAAGTAACGCGATCTTCGTGCAGGAACGGCTTGCGGCGCTGATAACAAGCCGTGCGATGGCCGCGACACCAATTCTCTTCGTTCACGGGCTCATCGGCGACTTAAACGACGCAGCGGTGATCGAGGCGGTCGGCGGAAATTTTTTCGCCCCTGACTTGCTGGGCTACGGCAACGTATCAAGCGCTCCCGGCGAGCTTACGCTAGACGCACAGGCGCACTATCTTCACCAGCTTATGTGCAAGGACGGCGTCGAACGAGTCCACATCGTGGGGCATTCGATCGGGGGCGCGATTGCAATACTGTTTGCGGCAAAATATCCGCAAATGACGGAGTCGCTCATCAGTGTCGAAGGAAATTTTACGCTCAAGGATGCGTTTTGGTCCCAGCGTTTGGCAGCGATGAGCCTGGCCCAAATCGAGCAGACTTTAGAGGCCGACCGCGCAGATCCGGGCGCCTGGCTCGCTACATCGGGTGTTGAAGTGACGCCGGAGCGAGTACGAAAAGCGCGCCATCATTTGCGTAACCAGCCCGCTACAACGCTGCAGGCCATGTCAAAGGCCGTGATCGCCGCGACCAAATCCCCAGACTACCTAGAACTCGCGCGCAAGGTGCTCAAACGCCTGCCATTTTCGCTCATCGCCGGCGAACGATCGCTGGCCGAGTGGGACGTGCCGCCGTGGGCACTCGCCGATGCAAAAAGTTTAACGATCATTCCGGACGCTGGTCACATGATGATGTTGGAGGCACCGCTCGCGTTCGCCGCAGCCGTCCGCGCTCTTACACGCTAAGAAATGCCCGGCTCTTTGCGTACTGTGACCCAGTTTCCGCTCACCTTGCGTTGCAGATACACCGAACAGGTCGTGCATGGAATATCCGCGCGCTCTTTGGCGGCGCCTCGCAGCATTTGGCGCGCGTATTGCATTGGCTCGCTGTTAATGGCCTCAAGGGCCGGTGTTTCAAATGCATTCGAGCCAAAATTCCCCCAAAAATTTCGACAGCATCCAAGTACCGTGCCGTCCCAGTTGATTTGCGGGTTCTTCCAAAGTTGAGTGCAGATCCCATCAAGATATTCTTTGTGAAATCGCGTCCGAAATTCAGTCCGGCTTGTCGCAACGAGTCCGGTTTCGCGTTTGACAAATTCGGGATCCCGGATGGGGGAGCGCTCCTCGTCCCAAGAGAGCTTGGGGAAAAAAGCCATGCCGAGGCCGCGTGCCATGGCTTTTGCCTGCGGCAACTCGTGTTCGTTGTAGCCAAAGATAATAAATTGCCAGATGAGAAGCGGCGCACTTCGCTCATACAGCGTCTTAAAATGATTGATCCGCCGGATATTGGCAAGGACTCGGTCGAGCATCCCGCGCACGCGGTATCGGCTGTAAACTTCCTGCGTAGCCCCGTCGATGGATATCACCATCGCGCGGACTCCATGCTGAACGACCGCTTCGAGGGCCGCATCCGAGACGCTATTAAAGTTGGCGCCGTTTTCAAGCGTTATTGAAACAGCTTTGCGATCTGCGTATTGCAAGATATCAGGTAACTCTTGATTGAGAAATGGCTCGCCGTAATTCGAGAGCTCGAGCTCTTTAATCCAATCGTTTTCATCGAGAAATCGCTTGAAACGGGCGAACGTGAGGAATCCGCGTCCGAGCGCCTCGTCGATCGCTTTTTGTGTCGTTGGACACGAGGGGCAACGCAATTGGCAAAACGTTGAGGTCTCGAGGCGAAGCCGCTCGGGATTAACCCGCATGCTTTATTATCGGCTTTTTGGCTCCAAGAGTTCTACCGGAATTCCATTAGGATCTTCGACAAACGCGATGGCGCGGCCGCCGCCCGGTGACCTTTTTACATCCTTAACGATCGGCACTCCCAGCTCTCGCAGACGCGCGATGACCGGCTCCAGTTCGCCATCCACTTCAAGCGCCAGATGTTCGTAACGATTTCCCAGCGCGTACGGCGGATGCTTTTCCAGATCGTAGACCAACTCGATGTACGCATTCCAATCGTTGCCGACAAATGCCATATCTGCATTTCCGGGATAATGGTTAGGACCGTCGAGCAACTTCAATCCAAGCTTCTGCGTGTAGAAGTCGATCGATTCGGCCATATTGTTAACAAAAATAGATGTGTGAAGATAGCGCGGCATAGCAGTCCATTTCGGGCTCGACAATCAACGACCTACGGTCGCCCCTTCGAGCGTGCACAAGCACGGCAGCTAAGCGAAACCATTCGTGTCTTGCTAAGCTCGTCGAAGCATGGCGAACCACCCTTCGACAAGCT
>JALYIF010000224.1 GCA_030775925.1 Vulcanimicrobiota bacterium
GTATTGCCGTCATCGGTGCTGATGGCCGTCGTTCCGGCGAAGATTGCGGGCGTGCGCCGCGTTATCGTCATGACGCCCCCGCAACGCGACGGGCGCGTGAATCCGGCGGTCGTTTATGCGTGCGCGCTCACGGGCGTCGATGAGTTGTACGCGGTCGGCGGTGCGCAGGCAATTGCAGCCGCAGCCTATGGCACGCCCTCGATTGCAGCGGTCGATAAAATCGTGGGTCCCGGCAACACGTATGTGACCGAGGCAAAGCGCCAGGTCTTTGGGGCCTGCGCGATCGACGGCCTTGCCGGGCCCTCTGAGGTATTGGTGGTCGCAGATCCCCAGGCGCGCGTCGAGTATGTGGTCGGCGAGTTACTTGCGCAGGCCGAACACGACCCACTCGCGCGGGTGGCACTCGTCAGCGAGAATCGAGCGTTTCTCGATTCGGCGGCCCAACTGTTGGAGGCTTTCGACTGCTCGACTTTGGAACGTGGGGAAGTGATTGCTGCGGTGCTTGCTGCAAATGCGTATCTGATCCATGCAGCAAGCCGGACCGAGGTGTATGACGTGATCGCACGTTTTGCGCCCGAACATTTGAGCCTACAGGTACAATCGCCCGAGGAATACTTGCCGCATATCCGGCACGCTGGCGCGGTTTTCATGGGCGCCGATACGCCCGTTGCAGCTGGCGATTATATCGCTGGTACCAATCACGTGCTGCCGACCTCGGGCGCCGCACGGTTTTCTTCAGGGCTTCGAATTGCTGACTTTTTGCGCACGTTCTCTGTGGTAAAGTACAGTTCGCAACGGATGCAAGAAGATGCCTATACCCTGGCCCTGCTGGCTGAATTTGAAGGACTTCCGCAACACGCCAACACCGCGCGAATGCGCGCGCAATGAAGGTATCGCTCATTGCACTCGACCTCGACGGCACGTTGATCGATCGCGAGCTTGTCATTCGTCCGCGGGTGAAACGCGCCATTGCACACGCCTTGGAGCAAGGGGTGCATGGGTGCATCGTAACGGGGCGCATGTTTCGCGCCGCCCTTCCTTTTGCGCGCGACTTACATTTTAGCGAGCCGGTGATCTGCTATCAAGGCGCGGCAATCTTCGACCCGGTGACAAACGATATGCTTCGCCATACGCCCCTTGAGAACTTGATTGTGCGCGAGTTGATCGTCAGGGCGCGCACCGACAACGTCCATCTCCAACTGTTTGCTGACGATCGGTATTTTGTGGAACGTGAAAACGAATTTTCAGAACTCTACGCGAGCCTCACGCAGACGCCTCCGATTGTAGTGGAGTCGCTTCTGGAGACGTTTTCAAGCGGCGATGCCACAAAGGCCGTGCTCATCGACCGGCCACTTCGAGTAAATCAGTATCTGCCGGCACTTGCTGCCGACTATGCAGGCCGCGCGTATGTCACCCGAAGCTATCCCCAATTTATTGAAGTGCTGAACCGTCGCGTCGATAAGGGCGAAGCGTTGGCCTTTGTCGCCGGACGTTTAGGAATCGATCTGGCTGAGGTTCTGGCGGTTGGAGATTCTTGGAACGACGCGCCGTTGCTCAAGGCTGCCGGATTTGGAGTCGCGATGGGCTCGGCACCGCCGGAATTGCGTGCGGTGGCAGACGCAATTGTTGCTGACTTTGGGGGCGACGGAGTTGCCGAAGCGTTGGAAACTTACGTGCTGAATTGAAGAACCGGCGTGCAAAGAAATCGGCAGCCGCACGGGTCCGGCCCTTTTGGATCCTCATTGTACTGCTCCTCGCGGCCGCGGCCGCTTGCTCATACTATGGTTTGGGTTGGCCTGGGTTCCGCGTAAAACAAATTGAGGTCGCCGGCGCGGCGGTGGTGAACAAAAGCGAGATCGTGCAGCGAGCCGCAATCGACCGGCGCGCAAATCTGTGGCTTCAGAATATGGGGGCTGTCGTGAAGCGAATTCAGGCAATCCCCTACATCGACACCGTGACGCTCCACCGTGGCTTGCCGGCTAGACTAACAATCATCGTGACCGAACGAAAACCGTATGCACTCCTGGCGGACGCGCAGGACCGCGTCCTTATCGACGAACATCTGCGCGTTTTAGAAGCGCAGAGCTTGCGCACCGATTTGCCCACACTGCGCGTTCCAGCGCCCAGAGCGCGACCGGGCGAGTTTCTGCACAGTGAAGTAATCGCAGCCCTCGTTCGTGACTATGAAATACTGCATAAATCCCATGTAGAAGCTCGCAGCCTAGCCCGCGACCGGCTCGGTGATCTTACGGTCACGGTTGACCCTGGAATTATGGTAAAACTCGGCGACGACACCGACTTGGAGCAGAAGGCTCGCCTCGTCAATCCGATTCTTTCTCAAACACAACAGGAAGGCAAGCGGGTTCGCGCGCTAGATCTGCGGGCACCCAAAACGCCCGTCGTCATTTTTCGATAAAAAAAAGAAGCCGCAGCATGCGGCTTCTCGTTCAGCGAAAAAGCAGCGCTTATTGCTTAATGAATACCAGAACTTTGCCTTTGCCTAGGGACATCTTGACATCATCGTTGGATTTCAATTTCGTGAAATCCATCGTCGCACGGTTAGCCGTTACCGTCGTTTTGACGGAGTTTTGCATAACAATAACCATGTGTTGAGCGTCCACGACTTTTTCAACCTTGACGGTATAGGTGCCGTCAGGAATAAGGCTCGCGTCGACGTCGGCTTTAGCAGCCAACGGCGCAGCAAGGGTGGTGGCGACTAAGCCTAGGACAGCGATTGTTTTACGCATGTGGAGCTCCGTCTTTTGAGTGATTCAAGGATCGACCCTATAACGCAGTTATCGGCTAATTAGTTCTGGAGGTATACAAGCACTTTACCCTTGCCCAGGGAGAGCTTGAGGTCGGCGTTGGGCTTGAGCTTGGTGAAGTCCATGGTCGCGCGATTTGCCGCCACCTGGGTCTTGACCGAATTCTGCATGACGATGACCATGTGCTGAGCATCAACGATTTTTTCGACTTTCACCGTGTAGGTGCCGTCGGGAATCAACGTGGCGTCGACCGTTTGGTCGGCCATAGCGGCGATCGGCGCCGCGAGGGCGGCCAGGAGGGCAAGAAGGGCAACCGGTTTACGCATGTTTCTCCCGTTTTTCAGTGGTGACCGTGGAGGCCTAGTAGTTTAAGATGATAGCGCAAGTGACCCGGGTTCTTCCAGGGCCTTGTGCGATTTTTCTCCGTCAAGTGCATGATTCGCCTTGACTTCAAACTGGTCGACGAGCTCTCGGAGCGAGGTCGCCTGGGTCTGGACGTTCTCGGAGATGCCTTTCATCCCCGTGATCGCCTCGGCGTTCTTGGCCGTGAGATCGGAACTCTTCTGGACCCGGGCCCCGAGGGCATCGATGGCGGTCTGCTGCTCGATACTGGCACGGGCGACCTGGCCGGTTCGCTGCTCGATCTCGGTGACACTTTCCATAATTTGATTGGACGTAATGGTCTGCTCGCGCATCGTGGCGGCCGCCTCTTGGGTCATGGCGCCCATCTGTTCGCTTGCCTTGGCCAGTTCCTCAGAGGCGCGAGCCTGTTCGGTTGTGGCGATGCTGATCTCGCTTACCAATTGCGCCATCTCCGAGACGCGGTGCGAGATCGCTTCGATCATTTGCGTGACCGTGGAGGCAGAAGCGGCGTTGGTTTGGACAAGGCTGTTGGCCTTGCCCGTACGCTCGAGCACCGCGCCTGTGCGCTTCTGAATATCGGTAACCAACTTGCCAATTTGCTTCGTAGAACTGGCCGAATTTTCAGCGAGCTTGCGAACCTCTTCGGCGACGACAGCGAAACCGCGTCCGTGCTCTCCGGCGCGGGCTGCTTCAATGGCGGCGTTAAGGGCCAGAAGGTTGGTCTGGTCGGCGATCGCTTCAATAAGGCCGAGGATCTCGCCGATCTGGCGAGATGCTCCGTCGAGATTCTGCATCTCGGAGACGACGTCGGCGACAGTATCGCTGATGGACTTCATACCGTCAGAAAGCGCGGCAACTTCGTTGCGGCCTTCACGCACTTGCTGATCGGTCTTCGTCGACTCACTGCGAACGCGATCCGCGTTACCGGCAACCTGAACGATCGTGGCCGACATTTCTTGGGTGTTCGCGACGGCTTGTTCGACGACCGTGGCAAGGCTTAAAAGGTTACGATCCATTTCTTGAATAGACGCGGTCATCTCGGCCACAGCGCTTGAGATATCCGTGACGCGTCGCGCCACGTGTTCGGCGTTCTCAGCGACGGTACCGGCGGTAGCCGAAACTTCGCTCGAGAAGCGATGCGCGTCGGACAGTGCCGCGATCTCTTCGTGGACGCGTTCGTCCACTTCCACGGAAATTCTGGTGTTCTCGCCGCTGGAATTAAACACGGTAACAGCAGAAGACTGAATTTCGCCAATCATGACGCTCAATCGGTCCGCTAAGTCATCGACGCCCTGCGCTAAACGCCCCAACAAATCATGTCCATGCCATCCAACACGTTCTGTAAGATTGCCTTGCCCCATGGCTTCAAAGATGTCGACGCAGCGGCCGACACCAGACATCATGGTCTTTCGGAACCATGACATTCCCAAAATTGCGATCAGCACGGCGACCGCGGCTCCAACGATAAAAACGATTAAGCCAAGGTTTCTCGCGGCTAAGAGCGCTTCCCAACGACGGTTTGAATCGGTATTAATAGCATCGAGCAGCGCTTGGCCGTCGGAGCGCTGCTTGCGGTAGGCATCCGAAGAGGGACCGTTGATTTGTTTGAGCGCTTCCGCTTTCTTGCCCGTTGTCAATAACTGGACACCCGAGAGTGATTGAAAGTCGTACGCACTGGCGCTGGAATTAAAAGCGGTTACGAGTTGCCCGATTTTGTCGTTGCGAGCTTTGCACGCCGTTGCTGCATCGAGTTGGTCTTCGGTTTTGGCTTTTGGCTGCGGGCAAAAAACGTCAACCATTTTGCGCGCATCTTCGGGGAACTGCTTGATCATGGTTTTTGCCGTATTTTGCGACGCTGTAGCTTTGGCGACATCGGGGTTGGTGGCGGCTTCTAAAGAAGCAGCCTGCAGACTATCGGCATCGCCCGCAACTTGCGTGTACGCTAACTCGCCACGGATGATCGTGTCATGCAGGTCCTGAGCTTGCGTCGTGATCCCGTTCATAGCCCACATGGCTACGGGGATCATCGCAATAACAACCAAAACTACGAGGCCAAATGCGTAAGTCAGGCCACGTTCGAGGCTCGTGCGCTTATCTACCATGTCTGCCAAACAATCGGCATTTCAGACGAACTTCTTTACCTTAACGTAAATATTACACAACAGGCGGGGGCTTGGCTCGATCATATTGGCGCGGCCAGGGCACGTCGTCTCGCCCGAGTTGGTGCGCGGCCAGTAGCGGCCAATAGGGCTGGCGCAAGAGCTCACGGGCCAGCAGAACGAGGTCGGCCGCATCCTCTTTAATGATAGTATCCGCCTGCCAAGCATCGGTAATCATGCCAACCGCTCCGGTCGCGATTCCCGCCTCGTGGCGGATTTGGCGGGCAAAAGGCACTTGATATCCGGGACCAACGATGATCTTAGCATTCGGGGCGATGCCCCCTGATGAGACATCCACGATGTCGACCCCGAGCGCCTTGAGCACCGTGGCTAGGGCTACCGAATCTCCAATCTCCCAGCCTCCCGGCATCCAATCGGAGGCCGAGATCCGCACAAAAAGTGCCAGTTCCTCGGGCATAGCCTTTCGCGCGGCGGTGGCAACTTCGCAGAGGAGCCGAATGCGGTTATGAAAGGTTCCGCCGTAGTTGTCGGTTCGATGGTTGCTCAGTGGCGAGAGAAACTCGTGAAGGAGATAGCCGTGAGCGGCATGGAGCTCGATAATGCGAAATCCCGCGGCGACTGCGCGCTGGGTTGCGCTGGCGAAGGCATTCGTCAACCCGACGATCCTGTCGGTTGTTAATTCAACCGGAGTGATCCAGCCGTCTCGAAAAGGAACCGGGCTTGGAGCATAAATTGGGAGCCAGCCGCCGGCTGAGGGTTCGACCGGCCCGCCGCCCTCCCACGGCGGCGCAGTGCTGGCCTTGAAGCCGGCATGGGCAAGTTGGATGCCCGCCACCGCACCTTGCTCGTGAATAAAATCGGTAATTTCGCGGAGCTTACCGATGTGCTCGTCGCGATAGATCCCCAGATCAGCTGGCGAGATGCGGCCTTCGGGAACGATCGCAGTGGCTTCGGTGAAGACGATGCCGGCGCCGCCAACCGCACGGCTCCCTAAATGCACGGCATGCCACTGATTGGCAAATCCATCGTCGCTGGAATATTCGCACATCGGCGACACGGCGATGCGATTGCGGGCGGTTACGCCGCGAATCGTCAGCGAATCAAAAAGCTGCAAATCAATCGGTTACGAGAGTGAGATCATTGCCAGCGCCGGTAAAAACGCCGCGAACGAGTTTAATGAATCCGTCTTCCATCGCCTGAAAGGTCAAGTCATCCGGGTCAATTGCGATGCCAAGCCAATGAAAAACGATGCCGTTGCTGTCCATGATTGGCCACGTTTTCGAAACGAAGATAACAAAGACGCCATCCGCGCGGCGGTAGCGCAGCGGATCGATGTTCGGTATGCCCTGCCGGACTTTGGAAATCCAGCGAGCCTGTGCTTCGGCTTGTTTTTCGGGGTCGAGCGCCGCGCCCCAACCGAACCCAAGGCTTTCATCGACACCGAGTCCGGTAAAACGGCACCAAGAGCTATTGACGAACTGCGCGGCACCGTCTGCCGACGTCATCCAAGCCATGAACGGCATTTCGTCGGCGATCTCTTGCAACGTCTCAAGTTCCTTGGCGTCAAGCCCTAGGTTGATTGTCATGCACGCGACATATTAGCGTAGACGCGCGGAAGTCCCCACCGTCCACAGCCTCCACACCGGCTCCACAGGTTTATCCCCAAGGAGCCGCTTTTGGGAACGCCAATAGCGTCGGAATCGACTGGAAATTGCCCTATACATTGTAGGGATGCTACTGTCGACACACAATATATAGGGTTTAACCGGCTCGAATTACGAACTGGTGCGCGCTTTTCTTATAGGTGGCATTTCGGATGAAGCACGAGACCGTCGCGGGGCTCGATATCGGGACGACCAAGACGTGTGCTGTCGTCGCCGCGGAAGGTCCCAACGGGCTTGAAATCATCGGCATCGGTGAAGCGCCCTCTCTTGGAATGCGCAAAGGGGTGGTCACCGATCTAGAAGAGACCATCAAGTCGATCGAAGCCGCAACAGAAAAAGCCGAGCGCATGGCTGGTGTGCACATCGCCGAGGTTTACGTCGCGATTACGGGTGAGCATATTCGCAGTACCAACAATCGTGGCGTGGTCGCCGTTTCTAGCCAGGATCGCGAAGTGGTAGCCGCCGATGTTAAACGGGTTGTCGACACGTCGAAAATTATTAACTTACCAGCTGACCGCCAGATTATTCACGCTTTGCCGCGCTATTTTACTGTCGATGGGCAAGACGGCGTAAGCGACCCGGTTGGTATGGCTGGCGGACGTCTTGAAGTCGACACGCACATTATCACCGGCGGAACGACGTTTATCACCAACGTGCTTAAGTGCGTGCATCGCGCCGGACTTGAAGCCACCGGCCTTGTCTTCGAACCGCTTGCGTCCTCGGCGGCAACGCTCTTAGATGAAGAAAAACAAGTCGGCGTGGTGCTGTTGGATATTGGCGGTGGGACAACTGACATCGCGGTATTTAGCGGTGGCGGTGCAATTTTCACTTCAACCATTCCGGTTGCTGGAAACATTCTTACGAACGATATTTCGCTCGGTTTAAAAACTACCACCAACGAAGCCGAACATATTAAGCGCACCTATGGGTCTGGCTCTAAAGACGAAGCCGATGCGCAAGTGTTTCCGGTGAAAACCTTAGATGGCCGCAGCACCAGAGAGTGCACCAGCGTGCAATTGCGTCAAATTGTTGTTCCGCGGATCTATGAAACGTTTCGCATGGCCAAGAATAAAATTATCGAAAACGTCCCACGCGATCTGATCTTAGGCGAATTGGTCATCACGGGCGGCGGCGCGCATCTGACCGGCATCGAAGCACTAGCCGAAGAAGTCTTTGGTTTGCCCGTGCGTGTCGGCGTGCCCCACGCAATCGGCGGGCTGACCGATGCTATCAAGCAACCCGAATATGCAACAGCGATCGGACTGGTCTTGTTCGGCCCGGGAGGCGGGGCCGGGGTACTCAACGGGCACTACACCAAACGCGGAAATTCAATGTTTACCAAGATGGGCCGCTGGTTCAGCGACTTGTGGAACTAAG
>JALYIF010000225.1 GCA_030775925.1 Vulcanimicrobiota bacterium
CCGTTGTTCCATGCGTTGTTGTGTCCGCGCGCGTACAACCGGAAAGCACGGTCACGCCGATGGCAAGGGAGAAGAGGAGCGCGCGCATGCTAATGGTGGTCGACCCGTTTGGCAGGTGGTCTCGCAAGCATCTCGTCGATGAGCGTGACGATGCCCTGCGCCGAGGCTTCCAGAAGTTTGATCCCTTTTTCGGCGGTGGCTTTGGTGGGATCACCCATGACGCCGGATTGCGTGAGCGCGCTCCAATGTTCCATCATGACGAGTGGACCGTCACCCCCGATGAGATCGGTCCAGTAGTTCTCACTTGGGCGGTGCGAAAGTTCGTGGAGTGCCTTGTCCATATTCACGAGGTCAGGCCGGATTGCCAGGTAAAGCGACGTTTCGAATTCGCACGCGTGATTCATACCACCGATTTTTTCAGATTCGCGCAAACCTTCGGCCGCTTCGCGCACACCTGGAGCCGCCCAGTAATTGACCGCGGCAGCAAGGATGCCCGTTTCGACCACGGTGAGCCGCGAAATGATATCGATGAAGGGCGTATTGCTGCCGTGACCGTTGACAATGAGAATGCGCGTAAATCCATGGTGCGCGAGACTTCGGCACACGTCGAGGCCATAGTCGATCAAGGTGTGAGCACCGATGGTAATGGCGCCGGGAAAGTCCATGTGATGCGGCGAGTAGCCATGGTTGATTGCGGGAACGAGCACCGCGCGGTCTGCGACGCGCGCAACGGCGGCCTCGCAGACGGCCTGGCAGAGCCGCAAATCGGTATCGATCGGCAAATGCGGGCCATGGTCCTCGATGGTGGCAATTGGTACGACCGCAAGCCGTCCGTCGGCCGCGGCCGCTTTGACCTCGGGCCAAGTCATCTCACCGTAGTGGTATTTGCTTGCCATGCGCGGCTGTTCGACGCAGGGGAGGCCGCAACTCCCTGCGCGCACTACTAGCGATGCACGATCTGCAATCTTCATACGATGTCGTGGTGATCGGCGGCGGCCATAACGGTCTTGCGTGCGCAGCGCTCTTAGCAAAGGCGGGACACTCCGTTGCGGTGTTCGAGCGTTCGCCGCTGTTGGGCGGCGCCGCGGTAAGCGAGCAGAAATGGAACGGCTACACCGTTTCGGTCGCTTCTTACGTGTGCACGCTGCTCGATCCGTGGCTGATTGCCGAACTCCAACTGGAATCGCACGGCTATAGCGCTTATCGCAAAGACCCGTCGTCCTTCAACGTGCTTGCAGATGGGCGCTCCCTGCTGCTGGGCCCCGACGCCGGCGCAAACGCCCGCGAGATCGGCGCCTTCGATCGCGCCGACGTCGCGGGGTATGAAGCGCTCGACGCGCTGGTCGGACAACTGGGAAGCGAGCTTTTTGAAACGTTTTCCGATGCCGACCCGCGCTTCGAATCGTTGCCGACTCAGAGTCGCGCGATCCTAAACGGATCAGTTGCCGAGCTCGTTGAGAAGTATGTGCGCACGCCGGTACTGCAAGCGGCTGCAGTGACCGACGGCCTCGTTGGCACGTTTCTAGGCCCGCGCGATGCGGGAACGGGCTATGTTCTCGCGCATCATGCCGCCGGACGTGCGCTGGGCGTGCAAGGTGCGTGGGGCTACGTTCGCGGTGGGATGGGCGCGATTTCGCAAGCCCTCGCATCGGTGGCGCGCGCACATGGCGCGACGCTCTTCACCGACATGGCGGTGACCGGGATTACCGTCAAGGACGATCGCGCGACGGGAGTCGTGCTTGCGGGCGGTCGCGAGATCACGGCGCGCGCGATTGCCTCGAACGCTCATCCTCGCACGACGTTTTGCGATTTAGTGGGCGAGCAGTTTTTGGACGAGACCCTACTTAAAAAATTGCGTGCTTGGAAAACCACGGGCCCGTCGTTTAAATTGAATCTTGCCATCGGCGAACTACCGAACTTTTTATGCCGGCCCGGCACCCATGCGCAAGCGCACCATCGAGCATCGATTCACGTGGCACCATCGATCGACTATCTTCAAACGGCTTACGAGGACGCCGCGGCGGGCGGGGTTTCAAAGCAGCCGATGCTCGAATGTTTCTTACAGACGCCGACCGAACCGGAGCTGGCGCCGCCGCGTAAGCACATTCTCTCGATCTTCGCGCAATACTATCCGTACAATAGTACCGGTGGATGGACCGATGCGAAACGCAGTGCGATCGCCGATGACATCGTGGCGCGACTTGCGGAGTTTGCCCCGAATCTTCCGAGCGTTATCGAAGAGCGGCAAATTCTGAGCGCGAAAGATCTTGAAGACCGTTTCGGGCTTGTGGGCGGACATATATTTCACGGGGAATTGCTGCCGGGTCAAATCTACGAAGACCGCTTTCACACGCAAACGCCGATTCCCAATCTCTACCTGTGCGGCTCCGGGGCGCACCCCGGTGGATGCGTGAGCGGACTCCCCGGAAAACGAGCAGCCTCGCGCATTCAGGAGAGCTTCAAAGCGACGTCTGCGCGCTAAACAGCTGACCAACACGGCTTTAGAACGTCGGCACGCGCGCCCGAGGATATCGGGGGGCATGGTGAAATTACGCGAGTATGCGTTCACTATTGATAGCACTTGCCGTTGTTTTTGCCGCGGCTCCCGTCTTTGCGTCTGAAAAGACTGATGTAGTGGCCTCCGTACACCAATTTATTGACGGCTTTAATAAGGGGGACGCCGCAACCGCACTAGCGGCCTGCGCCTCGCCGGTATCGATTGTTGACGAATTTCCACCGCATGCGTGGCAAGGCCGAACCGCATGTAAAGACTGGTCCAACGACTACAATACCGACGCCAAGAAGAAAGATTTGACCGACGGGATCGTCACGCTCGGTAAGCCCCGGCGCGTCGATGTTACGGGCGACCGCGCGTATGCCGTCGTCCCCGCGACCTACACATATAAGCTTCACGGAAAGCACGTCACGGAGTCCGGTGCGTTCTTTACCGTCGCGCTGCGCAGGGCGGGTTCTCGTTGGCTGATAACGGGCTGGACGTGGACAAGGACCTGAAGAATACCGAAGACGGTCGGCTCGAGGCTCTTGGGTATCGCCAAGAACTTTCGCGAGTACTTTCACTCTTCGATAATTTCTCGGTCGCCTTTAGCTATTTAAGTCCCATGGTGGGCATCTACTCGCTCTACACGCTAGGCCTGGGCACGGGTGGACCGCGGTACATCTGGACCATCCCGATTGTTGTGGGCCTCATGATGCTGGTCGCATCGGTCTTCGGAGAACTCTCCAGTGAATACCCGCTCTCAGGAGCGTTGTACCAGTACGGCAAGTTTAACGTTGGACCGCGCTATGGATGGTTCGTCGGGTGGATTTATGGGTTTGCACTGCTTGCAACGGTTGCGTCGGTCGACTCGGGCGCAGTCGGCTATGTGACTGCGCTCTCAAACATCTGGTTTAAAACACATCTGAACGCTGCGGACAATGCGACAATCTTTGCGATCACCGGCGCTATTATTCTGCTCTCGGCAATTTTAAACTCCGTGGGCGCGAAGATCATGGGGCAGGTCGCACGACTGGGAGTTTACGTTGAAACAATCGGAACGTTCGGCGTCTTCATCGCCCTTGCGATCCACGGCTTTCATCAGGGATTCGCTTTCACGTTCACATCCCAAAGCGTCGAATACCTCAAAACCAATCCGCTGAGCTTAAATTTCGGCGGAAGTTGGTGGACCGGCGCAGCGCTGGTTGCCGTGCTCGCCAATGTTTATATTTTCTTCGGGTTTGAATCGGCCGGAGATATCTCCGAAGAAACCGTGGATGCGCAGCGGCAAGTTCCTAAAGCCATGCGTAGTGCGCTGCTGTACGGCGGCATCGCCTCGTTCATCTTAGTGCTGGGCCTGCTTTTGGCTACCCCGCAGACGGGCATCGCCGGCGTTGTAAACGGCGGCATCAACAGCATTCTTGCCGTGCTGCCGGGTTGGCTTCAAGACTTCTTCTTAGTGATGGTCATCATTGCGTTTTTCAGCTGCGGTACCGCCGTGCAGGGTGCGGGGGCGCGCGTGGCCTTTGCACTCGCTCGCGATGGTGCTCTTCCCCTGAGCCACAAGATCAAGCAAATCTCCGCTCGTAACCACGCGCCGGTGAACGCAATCCTGGTCGGCACGATCGTGCCGTTCTTATTTTTGTTGCTGGTGCTTATCAATCCCAGTAAGCCCGTTCACATATTGTGGTTCGATTATCCAGCGCACGTCAACGCACTCTACGCACTGGTCTCATTTGCAACGTCGGGCATCTACCTTGCGTTTTTCCTCACCGTTCTGGGCGCGCTCATCGCGCGCAGCCGCGGGTGGAGCCCCAGCGGAGCGTTTACGTTGGGCAAATGGGGGCTTCCGGTAACTATCGGGGCCGCGCTGTATTTATTCCTCATGCTGCTCAACATCGTTTGGCCGAGTGCACTCAGCAGCGGGCGTGCCGTCTTTAATTACGGATGGGTAACGTTGCTCGTCATGACAATCATTGTGATACTCGGAGCGATCTATGAAGCGATCGCTCGACCCGACCGCAGCGAACGGCCCCGATAATGTTTGGCGGCGCGCATATCGATGCCGTAAGAAACTAAATCAGTTTAGCAATCGCTTGCAGCAAGGAATCAGTCAGCGCGGAGGTGCGCTCCGCCCTGCAGTTTTCTAGCGAGCAAATCCTGCGATTCGAGAATTCGCGCCAGCATTTCAGCCTGCGCGCCGAGCAGCGCCTCCAAACCGCCCCCACTTGTGGTCGAGAGGGTGTCCAGGGC
>JALYIF010000226.1 GCA_030775925.1 Vulcanimicrobiota bacterium
ACGCGCGCTTTCTTGCGCCTCGTCGATGCTTTTGTTGCTGGGTGGCGGGATTTCATGAGGTCCTACCGCGCTTGCGCCGCGCACCGGACGTTTCACTCGAGGCGAATAATTCAACACACACGCGCGCGGTTTTTCCCCGCGAAGGAGAGCCTTCGGGCTCCAGATACGGTGCCGCCCAGCTTTCAACTTGATCGAGCAAGTCAGGCGCGCGCTTCTGAATCTCGCGGTGAAAACGCGGCAAGTCAGCGACGCGAAAGCGATCGAGCGTAAGCAGCTGCTCGCAGCGCGTGTCGCGCGGCTTTCTCTTCGCTTGCGTGTTGTGGTGCACCGTGCTTAACAGGCATTTTAAGATAAATGGCACCCGATCGAGGGTCATGGCATTCGGCCGAGGAAAGACCACCGATCGGCGGCGAGGTAGCAGCAGGTCTGTATTCGCGCGTTGCAGGAGACCTTGATCGATAAACCAGTGGGCGATGTCGAGCGCTTTAAACTCGGGCAAAAACCGAGCCGTGAGCGTCTCAAAACTCCTCCGCCCTCGCAGCGGTAGCGGCGCGGGGGCGCCGCGCGCATCGAGGAACTTAGGCTCGGCGTACCAGGCCTTGAAGGCTTCTGACATTCGCAGCATGACTTCAAAATCAAGGGCATCGCAGAGTCGATACGGGGATCGGCCGACCGAGCGTCGGGCTTTGGCAAATGCGCGCGCCGCCAGTTTTGGCGCGACGCCAGAATTGTCCGCGTATTCCAAAATCACTCGACAGAGCCCTTCAATCATCCGCTCGCGCTGCGCGAGATTCGCCTGGGCGAGTGTACGCGGCAGCGCTCGCCGTCCGTTCTTGCGCTTGAGTTGAGTTCGTGAAGGTGTCATGCGTGCGCGCGATGTGGATCTTGTCGACATCGCGAGCGCTATCCGGTCTTTTGACGTCGCTGCAAGGGCTTTGCAGGCACTGTAAGGGCTGGGCTAGGGTGGGCGGGTTCGTCGATCAAATAAAAGGCCATGCCGAGGCGCCGCGCCTGCTTGGCCGCCTGCGGGTGAACCTGCGCCTTCGGATTGCTCAACGCATCCTCGAATGCATCCGCCAAGACACTCGCTTGTGCGCTCATGTCGCGAATCAGCAGCGGCACATAGCGAGGGTCGATCTGCGCATTGAACACAAATCGGGTAAAACGAGGGCTATCCTCGTGCTTTAAATTGTGTGTGAGCGTCTCGAGCACATCCCGTACCCGTTCGCCTACCATGAGGACTCCCTCACTGTCCCATCGGGCGGTCGCGACCGTGCGGCTTAAGACCTGCAAGCGTTGATCGGGTAGGCGCTTGACCGCTTTGACCCGCAGGAGCTCCTCGAGGTGCGTCGCGATTCGCGGGTCTCCGGAATAGCGATTCACCAGCGCCTCGAAGGATCGACGGCCGCGCAAGTTCAAGATGGCGGGCTTGCCCTCATCATCGCAGAAATTCGGATCCTCCCACCAGCCCCGAAGGATGCGCTCGGCACGCTGCACGCCGCGCTCGGGTGGTGCCTCCTCCTCGGTGTTGCGCAGAATCGCTGCGGCGGTCGCGCGCGCAACCCCCGTCAACATCGAAATCTTCGAGTAGTTCGGCGCGCCTTTGGGCGATGTTTCCGCCGCGGCCCGCACGTAGGCCTTGCGCGCGAGCTGATGGAACTCCGCGAGTCCCACGCCCGCCTCCAGCATCAAGCGCACCAAGGGATCCAGAATGCGCAGTCCCGTTTTGAGAACCGCGCTCTTGAATTTGCCGCTCATTGCGGCGGTCTCCAGCAGCGACACAGCATGGCGCGCGAGTATAGGACGATTAATGTTTGTTGGGTGAATTTCATCGTCGTTCACATCTCAATTTATAGTTGCATAGCGCCCACTATATCGGGTAACTTGAGTTACATGCAATGGAAAAGCTAAATGGTGGCCGATTGGAGGTCAAATAACCCGAAATACCCGACTGACATTTGGAGTGGCCGCGTCGTTAAGGTGTGTGTGATCGCCGACGGGCGAGCCCACGTGCTCGCGATGTGCGATCGATAGCGGCCTGCAGGCACGTTAGATGATGAAAAGTTGAGTGTTTGTTTTCTCTTTAGGACCAGCCACTTAGTGCAAGGAGCGTGCAATGCAATCAATCGACCTTGTGTCCTTTGCTCCACCCGCCGCGTATCTGTATACGCTTACCCTCGATCCTATTTCCTTGGCGTGGGAATACTTGCGCAGAAACCCTCACTACGGCAATGAATTTCACTGCGCCGTGACGCAGCGACAAGGCGCAAGGTCTGCGCGGTGGTGTCTTCGGCAGTGGGAAGATCCCATGCTCGACTCAAGGGAGGTGGAGCCGAGCTGGGAGCCTTGTGCTGACATAACGGCCCACGGTGTGAGGGAGAGCAATTGCCGGTCGGTGCCGCGATTTGGCTTCTGGATGATGCCCGGCCACAAGGCGCTGTGGCATGAAGTCGATCATGTGAGCCTCACGGCGCGCGTGGCGGGCAAGGCGCTGCGTATCAAACTCGCCGAAGATTTGCAGCAGGATGAATGTTTTGCTTTCTCGATCGCCGCGGGACCCGCATTTTTGGCTCGGGCCCACGCCGCTTGGGGCTTGATTCAATCGCATGATTCGGCATTTCCCCAAGCCCTGGCCCATAAACTTAAGCGCCCCTCACCGAGTGCGGTCACGCATATGCAGACCTTGCAGGCGCTTGATGGCGAGCGGTGCGGAGCGACGTTGCGGCAGATAGCGCGAGCCGTCTTTGGCGCTTTCACGGACAGTGAGTGGGCCGCCGACAGTCCTTGGCGTGCCCGGGTCCGGTATCTCCTCAAACGCGGACGCGCGCACAGCGCCCACGGATACCGGCGGATGATCGGCGCCGATGAAGCCGCGGGCAATTTGCGCGGCGAGGGTTGCGGGAATGCGCCAAGTCAACCGCAAATGAGGCCGCGATCCCAGAATTTTTGACACATTCAAGGGCGAGAATTTAGCATGAAACGCGATTTCACTCCGATTGCGGGCAAGTACTTGGACAATCAGCAGGCGGCAGATTATTTGCGGCTCTCGCCGCGCACCTTAGACCGGCAGCGGGTGACGGGGCAGGGCCCTCGGTTTCGAAAATTTGGCCGCAGGGTCATCTATGCGCTCGAGGACTTGGAAGCCTGGGCGAATGGGCGGATCTTCGATCCATAAACCGGTGGAAAGATTGCGCAAGGGTGGAGCGCAGTACCTTCGCGGGGTGTTGCAACCAATCGGGCGATTTCGTGCAGGTCGCCGAGCACCGTTACCGTGGCGGGCCAGCGACCTGCATCCTCGCCGTGCAAACGGAGGGGTTGACCCGTCTCGAGTTTAATTTCGACGGGGTTTTGAGCGCCTGCCCCAAGCGCAGAAAACTTCCCCGAGGCAGCAGTTTCGGCGCCGGGCAGAATTTCCTCCGATCGACAGGCGCGTTTGGCCGAGTCGGGCTCCATCCGGGCGGCGGCGAGGGCGCTCTCAAACGCCCTCACTCACGTAGTTCGGATCATTTGCACGCTGTTCGCGCGGACGCGGACCGGCGGCGCGCATCAGTTGAGAAAAAAAAGCGGCGCCAAATAATCCGCGTCGTTAACACGGCAGAGGAACCGTCCGAAAATCGCGCGAAGAATAGTCGATTCCACGCCAAACAATGGTAGATACTCGCGGACGGTTTCTTCGAGCTGAAGTAAAGCTTCAAAGACTCAGTGCGGGGTGAAAAAAGTCGCGATAAAGATTTGACCAAAGAATACGACGGTGAAGAGGGCCAATGCGGCGAGCAATACGTTGTGGCCCTGCCGAGCAATCATTGCAAGCATACGATGTCTCCTCAAACCCGAGCATTGAAACCGGATGGTCCGATGGGGCGCGAGGCAGTATGCAGATAAAGTCGTACATTACAATGACCGGGATGTGATGTCGACATGACAAACAGGTCTGACAAGAGTCAATTCGCGCCAAGAAACAACCGACGGGCGCATCGGTAATGTGCCAAGTTATCGAGTTCAATGCGTCGCGCGTTATAATCTTAGATGAATCGATTGTTTGTGAACGCGCAGGATCATCGTTACACTGCGTCGCGAGTACCGTGGGCCCGCGAACGTACTGATTGGTCAGCATCCCTCTCGCCAATTTTGCCCTTCCGCGTTGCGGTCCGCGGATACTCACCACACCGGTGGCTCTCTCTGCACGAATGATGACAATCCGATGTGGCAATGGCGCCGAAGTCGTGGAAGCGCATGTTTGTCATCTGCCGCGACGCCGAGGGCATTGGATGACCGTGATCGACAAATTAAATCCCGGCGATGTGGCCCACGCGCTCTCGGTGACCGATCACCCCGCTGACAACGCAGGCATCGCTGTCCCTTTGCCCCCAAGGAGCAGAGATTGGTTTTCATGGCGGATGAGCTTCGCGCGTCAGCGATCTCATGAATGAACTATTGAGTCTCGAGATCAGCAGAAACGCGAAGCTTGCGGACTTGCCGAAGCACTGTTCACCTCATATCGAGAGACCCACCGAAGGATCGTCGAATGCGCGACCTTGACGCCACGCTCCGCCATCATCTCGACGAGATCGCGGTACGACAGCCGATAAGTGATATACCAACGCACGCATAGCTCGATGATGTCGGCGTCGAACGCGCGTTTGCGATAGATCGGGTCTCGGACAATCGGCTTCGTCATTCAGCGCTCCTTCGAATACCGCACATTTTACCGAATGCCCTGAGATGCACCAGAGCCCAAAATACCTGTGCCCACTAAAGGACGAATACACGGCTGCAGCCGATTCCCGCGTACTCACGGCATCGATTGCGGCGGGCGTTCGGAAGGAATGCAGATCGGTTTTACGAGAGAGTCGATACAGGTCTTTTAGTGGGCTGCTCCAGGAATGATGGTCGATCTACCCGTTATCGCCTGGGCAAAGCGAATCCTCGCGACGGCCGCCACGCTGGCGACACATGAGTAGGATATGTCAGCGCAGATCGCGATCTGCTAGTAGACCGGGGCGGCCGCTCACTCATGTGGGATGCAGCCAAGCTGGATGCGACCAGCCATCGATAGAACGGGTCCCCGATTGGCAGTTATTGAAACTTCCGGAAACCGTTCAAGTACTACTCGGACTCAACTTATCGAAGTGCACCACAGCCTTGTTGCTAGCGACGCTGAGTACGTGCTACTGGAGGGTCGCCGAAATTCAGACTATCCCACTTCCGGAACCTGCAACGCGAGGTCGTCTTGCAGCTGCGGCCACACGATGGCCGCTAGCCCGATAAGCCGCGACC
>JALYIF010000227.1 GCA_030775925.1 Vulcanimicrobiota bacterium
CCATAAAAGTAGCGTTTAATTTGTGCATCGTGACATAGGATTGCGGTAACCACACAGACTAGACTTCCTGAAGCATCGCACACTTGCTGGCGAAGGATCGGGATTTTTAATGAAAAAGGCGTTAGCAGCGGCTCTTCTTGTCGCGTTTTTTAATTGTATCGCGCCGGTGGCGGCAGGAACGACGGGGAGCCTCACCGGCCGCGTTGTCGATACATCAACGCAGGCTCCAGTCGCAGCAGTAAAGGTTACGGCTGTATCGGATTCGCAGACTGCTACGGTCACTACGGATTCGAGCGGCGCATTTGCCTTCATTTCTCTGTCACCGGACACGTACACGATAAGTGCGGAGAAAGCCGGATATGATCCACAGTCGCAGCCGGGTATTACGATTTTCTCGGACCAATCGAGTACGATTGGATTCTCGCTGCATGCGTCGATTAAGGAAATCGGCGCGGTGCGATCGCAGTCGAACTCCAGTCTGGTTCGCGCGGGTACCACAAGCGATGTCTACTCAGTTGACGCAGCGGGGCAACGCGCCTCTAAGGGGCTTGGCGGGTCAGGAAGTTTGGATCAAGCTTACGGCGCGATTGCCAGCGTTCCGGGCGTAAGCATTCCCTCCGGCCAGCAAGGCTGGTATCAAAGCGTCTTTATTCGCGGCGGCGATTACGATCAAGTTGCCTATGAGTTCGACGGCGTTCCGGTGCTTCGCCAGTCCGACGGCGCACCGATTGTCACGCTTTCGGCTTTAGGTCAACAGGAAGTACAGGTATATACCGGCGGAACGCCCGCCACTTCAGACTCTCCCGGTCTGGCTGGGTATATCAATCAAGTCATTAAAACGGGAACCCATCCCGGATATGCGATCTTCAATGCGGCGGTCGGATCGCCGTCGTTCTATCACAAATTTTCAGCCGAAGCGGGCGGGGCTTCTCCGAACCGCCTCTTCTCCTACTATGTGGGCCTGGCCGCGGCCAATCAAGACTATCGCTACGGCGATCAAAGCAATGGTGCCGGCGACCCGCTCTACAGTTATCCGCTGGCCATCCCCTCGACGGTCGCGGGAGCGCATATCCTGGATGGAAGCTGCGGCACCTATCCGGTTCCGGTGACATGCACGGCGCCCTACGGAGCGGCGTTTAGCCCGGGAAATAGTTGGGCGCAAAGCAACAACAACGACCGGGAAACCGTTCTTAATTTGCACGTCGGCATTCCACATAAGAGTGGCACCGGGCGCGACGACGTTCAACTGCTCTATGTAACGGGTAGCATTTTCACCAAGTATTTCAGTTCTGCGAACGATCTCGGTCTTGCCGCACCATCGGCGTTCTTAGACGGCACTGCATATACTGGCCAGCTCCTAGCCGCGCCCGATCCCACCAAGATTACGCCCAACGCGTTCTTTCCAAGCAGTCCGGGCAATCGCACAAGCGGATCTGCCATTCCCATCAATCAGCGAGATGGCGGCAGCAACGATTATTCGGTTACCAAATTGCAATATCAACGGAACTTTAACGACCACTCCTATCTGCGCGCAATTGGATATGGTGAGTACTCGACCTGGTTTCTGAATGGCCCGAATAGTGCTTTCCAAACCTTCGGTGCAACGCTGGCCGATTACGAAGTACTTGGCCATATTTTCGGAGGCAGCCTCATCTATTCCAATAGTCTCTCCAGCAAACACCTGCTCACCGGTTCTCTGTCGTACTCGACGCAAAAACTGCAAACCTATAACGCCACATTCGCAAACGGAGCCAACACGGGCCAGTTCGGAAGCATTATTTCGAACTATGCCGCGCAAGACGCTGCGGGTATGTGGCATTGTTACGACTACACCCTCGGCATTGCGGCTTCGTGCTACGGCCCCGCTTCGCAAGGGAATCCGACCGTTGGCCTGGCGCCGGCGGCGGCTCCGGTACCAGGTGTAGCTGCGAGCTTTATCATGACTGAAAATGGCCGGAACGCTCAGGTCGACAATGTCACTCCGTACTTTAGCTCCGTGGCGTTAACAGACGTCATGAAGCCGAACGACAAACTGACCATCAACGCGGGATTGCGGTTCGATCGTTTTTCATATCGTCGCGAGGATCTGGCGAGTGGTTATCCGGCACGTCAATTCTGGTTTGATGCGTATAATAACGAACATTGCAGCGCCCCGGGTCTCTCTAACGAAGTGCGTCCACCCGGCGGCCCATGTCCAGAACCCGTCGGAAACCCCACGCTCTACACGGCGATGACCAACCCTGGGTTCGGCTTTACCAACACGACTGGCGGAATCAAAACCGATAGTGTTCTGCAGCCACGCATCGCCTTTACCTATTTGGCGAATCGCAATACCGTGATTCGCGGGTCGTATGGCCGATACGCGCGCCCTGCCGCGACGTCATACCAACAGTACAATACCTACCAGCAAGATTTGCCGTCATTCATTTCGCAGTTCTCACAACTCGGGTACACCTCACCCAACCATGACGTGGCCGCGGACACCTCTGACAATTTTGACCTTTCATACGAACGGCGTATTCCGGGAACAAGCCTCTCCATAAAAGCGTCTCCGTTCTATCGCACGACCAAAAACCAATTACAATATCTCAACATTAACGCTCTGGGTGGCACTCTAGCGGGAATCAACGTCGGCACCCTGCGCTCTTACGGCCTGGAATTTGCGCTGCGTGCGGGCGATTTCGCTAAGGACGGCTTCTCCGGACAATTATCCTATACGTACACCAACACTCATACGCGGTACAAATCGCTACCAAATGGTCTGAATTTGATTGACGTCCTCAACCAGTCGATCGAACAGTATAATTCTTATACCGGCGCATGCGCGGGTGCAGCCTCGGTTTCCAAACTTTGCGGTTCTGGAGCGCTGGCAGGGAACGCAGCGCCAACCCTTGCGAGCACCACCACGCCGGGCCTGCTTGTCCC
>JALYIF010000228.1 GCA_030775925.1 Vulcanimicrobiota bacterium
CAACAACATAGCGGTACGTGCGCCCTAAGAGGCCTTCCACGGCATCGATGTTGATGCCAACATTGATCTCTTCGCCCGTCCTTGGGTCGGCGATAATGAGGGCTTCAGCGCCGAACTGCGGCGAAGTCGTCGTGATCCAACGTACCATGTTGTGGCGAATGTCATCGGCATCCCAGTTTGGATCGGTTGGTTGTTGTTCGACGTGAACTGCATTGAGAATTCCGATTTTGTTGAAGGCTAGGTTCCATGTGAGATACGCTTTACGAATTGCATCGCGGTATTGCACGGGAATATCGTTGCTAAGATACATCGTTAGGGGACGCGTGGGCTCTGAGGGCGTTCCCGGCGTTTTCGGAGCAAAGTTCCAGCGTGTAACATAGGTTTGCGCACGATCGATACGATCGCGAGCAAAATCGAGTCGCGCAATTTCGAAGTACCCAACGCGCGCATCGGAGTAGCGCGGGACATATCCGTCGTTTGGAGCGGCGATGATATTGTAACTCATCATCACTTCCACGCTTCGCGCGTCTGGGGCGTTATCGATGGTTGTCGGGTCG
This sequence comes from Vulcanimicrobiota bacterium, assembly GCA_030775925.1. GTDB lineage: Bacteria > Vulcanimicrobiota > Vulcanimicrobiia > Vulcanimicrobiales > Vulcanimicrobiaceae > JACRUB01. Next base: position 558 of record JALYIF010000228.1, read on the forward strand.
GAGGTTGCCCAAGTCTGGCTCACGCGCAAAAGCGTATTCTCGGGGAAAGCCTTAGCATTTGCAAAATACGTGCGCGACGGATCGAGACGGTATGCGTGGGCGGGATCGGTGGCGCTATTGATCGCAGCAGCGTAATTTGCCACATCACCCAGGAACGATGAGGCCGGAATAACGACGGTACCGTCGGTGCCTTCCGCGGCAACCGGTACGATGCCCACAATCGAGTTTGGCAACGACTCGCTCGCTGAGGTGGCTTGCGGCGAGTTGGCATCCACTTGCGCGATCGTGTTCGGCCAGCGGATAATTACGCGGTCGTCGACGCGCTGGAAGCGTAGGATTCGCGCGGGCGCCACATACGGCTCGCCCGCTGCAGGCCCGAATCCGCCGAGGCCGGTTGAAGGCACGGCCGTCTCAATGAAGTCTTTATCAAACTCGCTCTTGCTCAGAACCAGGTAGTAGGCGCCGCCCTTTTTAAGGACCGGAATGAGGCCGGGACTAACGGTGGCCCCGTGAATGAAGGCGTCATATGAAACGGGACCGCTCGCACTTGATGCGGCCCCGGCTGAGGCTTGCGCTCCCGCGCTCTGTGCAATCGAAGGTGCCGCGGAAACGAACGATGCTGCTAGGACGGCACCGAGAAATGAAACGTAGCGAATGAGCGTAACCTCCAGAGTAGTGTGCCGGACGTACATTCGCTACGGCGCAGATGGCACCCGGCGGAATCGTTTACGTGCCGGCGCCGCCGCCCATGCGGAACACGTATTTCATAATGAGCCGGTTGAGCGTTGTGGGAGCGGCCGGAGTGCCGTAGTTGATATAGAGATCGTTGCCGCTCTTGTAGTGCCGGTGATAACTAGCGGCAAAATTTAGCCCAGGTGTGGCAAAGCCGCCGATTCCGTTAATGCCTCGCACGGAAATCGAGAGGTTGGAATCGGGACCGAGCGTTTCGCCCAGGGTCAGGCGTCTTAGCCACTGTGATTCAAGTTTTCCAGTTGCGAACGAACGTTCATAGGTGCCGTCATACTCTCCGGAGATCGAGAAGCGGCTACCCAGCGGGCGGGAGGTAGAAATGGAATACAGGTGCAGGAAGTTGCCGCCGAAGGGCCCCTCATTGATGCCGACGTCGATGGGGGTGGGTGTTCCGTCGCGATACCCGAGGTTCACTTGCATGAGGTTATACCGGTCTGACCGGCCGCAATAATAATTCGGATAGCCGGTGAACGAGCTGTAGGGGAGATTGTGATCGGCGCATCCCTTAGCGTAGTTGAGCGGATTATCCGTCGCGTAGCTGCGTAAGATACCGACTGCCGGTCCCACGCCATTGAGGCTAAAGCCGTTTTTGAAGGTGGCACTCACGTTGGCGAGCGTATCAGCTTGGTGAACTTGTCCCGAGCGATCGAGGTATCGGTCTCCGTAGATGAAGACTGAATAATTTTTCATGCTCGCACTGCTTCCATTGAAGTTTACAAAGAAACCGCTGCCGCGCTCGTCGGATGCGTTGGTAAAGCCGTCAATGGGATTGTAGTTTGGGCTGATATCTTGGTAGGTATAATTTACTTCGTAGTTGGGCTTGTGCACGTCGACAAAGCCCGTAGACAAACGCGCATAACCCGGGGCGGGCACCCACGTCCCGCTTTCGAAAGACGTATCAATTGACCCGACAAAACCGTTCTTCAAGTTTCGCACCGCAAAGCCGACTTCGTTGACGCTGTCGTTTCCTGCCAGGCTGTGATGCGCAACCACACCGTCGGCCCAATAGAGAAATGTGCGAGTTGGTTCGGCATGTTTGTATCCGTAGGCGAGATCGTCAAACTCGTTCCCGCTCGTCTGATCGTATCCGCGGAAGGAGAGCACTCCGAAGGACTGTTTCCCAAAGGTGCCCTCGACTTTCGCACCGCGATCGAACGGGCCAATGCCCGGGGAATAGAAATTCAAATTCGGCGCGCTGATGACCGATAAGGACGCCGCATTTGCATTGATAAAATTTGCGCCTTGGGCGAAAAATGGACGATACTCTTGAAGGCCGCGGCGAAACTCTTGCGGCGCAATGGTTTGCTGATCGATTTCTACGTTGGAAAAATCCGGATTCGCCGTGCCTACAAAATTAATGGTATTGGTAATTGGATAGGTAAAATCGATGCCGGCATTGCGAACGGTTTCCGGTAAGAATTGGCCCGTCGACTGCGCGAATAGTTTTCGATCTTGTCCGCTACTGGAGAGCGCATATATTTCTGCACGGGGAGCGGGTCGGGAGGCGGCTGCGAGGCCGGTGAGTTTTAAGTCCGAAAGCGTAGGCCAATACCGCGCATCCTGGAAGACCGGCCAATTTCCGCCGGGACCATCCCCCATGAGCCCGTCGTAGGCCCACGTATAATGCTCGCCGACGGCCGCGACCCCGCGTATGAAATTAACGCGCCAATGGTTGCCGCCGCTGATACGCAGCGCTTTGAGCGGGATGATCATGACGGCATTCCAAGCGTTGCCCTGCATTTTGGCGGCCGCCTGCCAGTCGGGCTTGTAGCGCGCATTCTCGCTGGCCTGTTGATAGCGAATGCCCTTGGGCGTGGTCTCAAAGAAGTAAACTTGGGAGCCATTGCCGCTCGGGTCGATGCCGATTCCCACAAAGTCGTCGATGCCGAAGCCGACGTCGTTCGCGCTCTGGGTAGCGGTGATTGGCGTACTCCCCTGTTCGGCGTGGAAGGCGACGTACAGGTTATCGCGGTCATAAAGAAGGTCCACGGTCGTTTGAAAAGGCGCCGGGTTCCGGGTCGTCACGTTCTGGTAGGACGCCTGTGCAGGCACGGCTCCTGTGGCCCAAGCCGGGTCAGTTAAGGCTGGATCCAGGGGGAGCGGGTGCGGCGCCGCCTCGGCGGGGAAGTTCTGGGCGGCACTCACGCTGGCCCACGAGGGTGACGCGCCCAGCGCCGTTAAAAGTAAGGTCACGACAAGTCCGAGCGCTTTTTGCATACGTATGAAACACTTTCAGGGTTCTGTGCGGTATTAGTATTACTGAAACGCGCGTGGCTTGTATTCAAAAAAGGGTCAAATCATGGAACAATCGGTCTTTGAAAGTCCTCTGACGTACGCTTTGGGGCCATACCACCTTGATGCTCAACGGCTGCTGCTGTTGCTGGATGGCGAACCGATCGCGCTTGGCCCGAAGGTCGTCGAGACCCTGCTTGCACTGGTGGAGCGCCCGGGCGAGGTGCTGACCAAAGATGAGCTGCTCGAACGCATTTGGCCCGAAGGGTATGTTGAAGAGGCGAACCTCGCGCAGAATATTTACGTGTTGCGAAAGACGCTGGGCCTTCACTGGAATATCAAACCAATTGAAACGATCCCACGCCGGGGCTATCGGTTAACCGCAGACGTTTCACAGGTTTGCGCGATCCCCGCGGAGCGGCCGGTGCTCCAAGTGATCTCCTCACAAACACAGGGGCGTAAAACGCACGTGCAGACGCAGACGCGGCGTTGGCCGTGGGTCGCCGTTGTTGCTGCGGCTGCACTATTGCTCGGCCTCTCCAGTGCAGTCAATCGCGCATCGACTCCGTCCAAGGCGGTGCTCAGCGCGCAAGGGGCCCAGCAATATGCGCTCGGACGGTATTACTGGAATTTGCGCACGCCGCAAAGCTTAGCCAAGAGCGTTCAATACTTTAAAGAAGTCGTCAAACACGATCCCAAAAATGCCCGGGGCTACGCAGCTTTAGGCGATGCGTATGCCATGATCGCGGATTACGGATGCCGCAATCACGCATGTAAGCAGACACTCGGTCTTGCAAAACACTACGCGCATCTTGCCCTGCAAATCGATCCCGCCTCGGCTGAAGCCCATACGACGTATGCAATGACTCTGGAAATTTCCGACAATGCGTATGAAGCTGCGGATGCCGAGTTTGCCAAAGCCATCTCGCTCGATCCAAAATATGCGCTCGCGCACGAATGGTATGCCACCTCGCTCCTGATGCATGGCCGAATTGCTTCGGCGCGGCGAGAGCTTGAGGCAGCCGTAACGTTGGAGCCCGTTGCGACGGCCACCAACGCGTGGCTCGGTATCGAAAGCTATTTCGATCACCGGTACGCCGCTTCGGTTTCCTATAACCGTCAAGCACTTGACCTTAGTCCTAACCGTCTTGAAGCAGTTTTGTTGATGGGCCTCTCGCAGGAGCAACTCGGTGACCGGCGCGGCGCACTCGAAAGCTTCCGCAAGTTCAGCCAAGTCTGCAAATGCCCCGCGCAAGGACAAGTGCTTGAGGCGGGCTTGTACGCGCACAACGGTCAGCGGGTTGAGGCGACTGCTGCGCTTAACCGTGCACTTGCAAGGACGCGCGACTTGCCAATGGATGAGGTGGCGCTGGTGTTCGTTGCGCTGGGCGATCACGATCGCGCGCTGTCATACATGCGCCGGATTCACTTTAAAGATCGGTCAGAACGCATGTTTCTAGCGCTCGACCCGCGCCTCGATCCGGTTCGGCGCGACGCGCGCTTCCGCACGTGGACGAGCGCCGGTTAGTGCCAAGACTCCCGGCAATCGATCCGCAAGAGGCTCATCCAGATGCCCGCGCCGTACTCGATGAATTTCATAAAGCGCGCGGCAACTACCCCAACATGTTTCGCACGCTCGCAGTCCGTCCGGACATTATGCGAACGGCAGCGGAGCACATGGCGGCTGTCACGCAAGGCGGTAGCGTTCCACAACGCACCAAAGAGCTGTGCATTATGCTGGTATCAGCCCTTAACGATTGCAATTATTGAATGAGCTCTCACGGTGCCTTGTTAAGGCGCCTTGGAGTTGAGCAAGAAACCCTCGATGAGCTTTGGGACTATGCGCGCAATCCAAAATTTACTGATGCGGAGCGAGCCGCCCTCGGGGCCGCGGTCGCGATTACGCGCGAACCGCGAGGACTGCCTGAGACCGTTTGGGACGAGCTGCGCGCACACTATGACGATGGGCAAATTGTTGAAATCGTCTGCTCGATCGGCCTATTCAACTACTTCAACCGCGTCAACAACGCGCTACAGGTAGACATCACCCAATAAAGGCATTCGGCTGCTTGGTTGGCATCGCAGTGTGAGGCGCCCTCTTGGTGGGAATGATTGGGCCTATGAAAGCCCCCAAGATGATCCCGCTACTCAAAGAAACCTATCACGAATGGAGCGAGCACAAATCCTCGCGCCTAGCTGCGGCGCTCGCATACTATACAATTTTTTCGCTGGCTCCGTTGCTGCTGATCGTTATTGCAATTGCGGGACTTCTCTTTGGGGCCGACGCCGCGCACGGACAGGTAACGAATCATCTGCAAACGATGATCGGACATAAGGCCGCCGCTCAAATCGATACCATGGTTATGGCCGCTGGATCGCATAAGAGCGGTATTATCGCAACGTTCGTTGGATTTATCATGCTCGTGCTCGGCGCATCGGGATTGCTGCTGCAACTTCAAGACGCCCTCAACACCGTGTGGGACGCTGTCCCCGATCGTAAGGCCGGCTTCTTCAATATGGTCAAGGACCGGCTGCTTTCATTCGGGATGATTTTAGGTATTGGTTTCTTGCTGCTCGTCTCGCTCGTGCTGAGCGCAGCGCTCTCCGCCCTCAATACGTATACGTCCAGCTTGGTGCCCGCGGTCGGCTTCTTGTTACAAGCGCTGAATTTGGTGTTTGATTTGGGCATGCTGACGATCTTCTTTGCAATGATCTTCAAGTTTCTGCCTGAGGCGAAAGTGGAATGGCGCGACGTGTGGGCCGGTTCTGCACTTACAGCGCTACTGTTTGTCGCTGGTCAGTTTCTTTTAACGCTATACTTGGGCAAAATGAACGCGTCGTCTCCGTACGGCGATGCGGGTT
>JALYIF010000229.1 GCA_030775925.1 Vulcanimicrobiota bacterium
CTCATCAACTTGTCGATCAGGCCCGCGGTGAACGTCGTCCCGCTCGCCTGCGGGAAATTATATAAATAAATGCTGCCCGGGCGCGGGCCGGTCGCGTTAAGCAGCTGGTCAAAATACGCAAGCACACCATCATCGCTCGGATTCTTATAATAAAATGGTGGCATAACGAGCGCGGCGGCAAAGGCGCATTCACCGGCCGCCTTCGTCAGTTTGATCGCATCGGCCAGGGCCGCAGCGCCAGTTCCAACCATCATTCGCGCAACCGGCAAACCACCGTCTACCAGTGCGTGCATGTAGGCTCGTCGTTGCTGGACCGAAAGCGACATCGCTTCGCCGCTCGTACCTAACACATTGAGAGCATCGCAGCCGCCTTCGAGCAAGCGCCCGTAATACGCGATGGCTTTTTCGGGATCCGGCTCGAAGTTTTGCGTAAGCGGTGTGAGCACCGCCGCACACACGCCCCCAAGTGTACTCATCCGCGCACCACCACGCTCTTCAGGAAGAACCCGAGATTGGCAGGCCGCTCGGCCAAACGACGCATCAAATAAGGAAACCAAAACTGACCAAATGGAATTGCCAACCGCATGCGGTAGCCGCGCTCCACCAGCGTCTGAGCAAACGCGTTGCAAACGCCGTAGAGCATTTGAAATTCAAAACGCCCTTGTTTGGGCAGCCCAATTTCAGACGCGAAGGCGGCGAGATGCTCGATGATGGCGATGTCATGCGTAGCAATCGCCGTATATCCACTGCCGCGTAGCGAGAATTCCGCAAGTGCAATGTAATTGCGATCAACATCCGCTTTATTTGGATACGCGACCTGGGGAAGCTCTAAATATGCGCCCTTCACAATTCGCACGTTGGGATGCAGCGGTGCGAGTTGCTCGAGATCGCTCAAACTGCGGTGCAGATATGATTGCAAAACGCATCCTACGTTTTCAAACCGTTCACGTAAGGAGCGATAGAGATCTAGCGTCGGATCGACATACGTGGATTGTTCCATATCCAGCCGCATAAAGTTTCCATTGCGCGCAGCATGCTCGGCAACCTGGCTTAGATTCCCCAAGGCCAGCTCCCGGTCGATATCGAGACCTAGGTGCGTCGGCTTAAGCGCGACATTGGCATCCAGGCCGCGTTTGGAAAACTCGTCCAAGAGCTCGCAATAATGATCGGTTGCCTTGCGCGCGTCAGCAGAGCTGGCAGTGCCTTCGCCGAGGATGCCCGCAGCAACCGCAAAACCTCGCTCGTTGGCACGCTTGGTGGCAGTAAGAAACTCTTGCGTTGTTTCGCCGGCAACAAAGCGTGCGGCACCCAGGCGCATCCCATGACGCATGACTAGCTTGCGGATGTAAGCGTTATCGGCGGCGGCGAGGATGCCGTAGCGCAGAGGACGGTCCAGCAGCGTCATGGCGCTAAAAATTGACTACGCGTGGTGTAGAAGCCTTGGAGCGTAAAAAGTGTGGAGCCCTCGACGCGGATTGAACGCGTGGCCTCGTCCTTACCAAGGACGTGCTCTACCACTGAGCTACGAGGGCTTGCGACGATCGCAAACTTGGAGCGGGCGGCGGGAATCGAACCCGCGACTCTTGCTTGGAAGGCAAGGGCATTACCATTATGCAACGCCCGCGCAAACTTTGGGCAGGGCAGGATTCGAACCTGCGTACCGGTTTCCCAGAATGGATTTACAGTCCATCGCCTTTAACCACTCGGCCACCTACCCATAGGGCACAGCGGCACAGGGTACGATACCGTAAGCCCAGGTTCCTCGGAACGGGCGCGTCTTCTTTTTTAGGCCAGTCCCCGGATTAGGGCGCGGTTTGGTGCGCCGGAAGCTCCTCGGTTGCCAAGTAGAGCGTCCAGGGCTTGCTGGGATGATGGTCTGGCGGGAAGGTGCCCCCTTTGGCAAACGCCTCCCGGTGCCCACATTCCGAGCACTCGTATTGTCCACTGACTTGAACGGATTGTCCGCCGGTTCCAAATATCTCTGCCATGCTCTCTCTCTACCCACAGGACGCACGTTTCGCACATTTTTAGCGTCGTTCTATTAAAGCAGAATTACAGAGTGCGTTTTTTCTTCGATTCCTAATCCAATTGCGTCCGCGCTTCAGCTTGCATTAATGTGCGCACTCATTCAAGACCTTATAACTAACAAGTAAGCAAGACACCTGTTGTCTTGTTAGCGCCTCAGGAGATCCCGGGCTCCCGGCGTGCATCTCAAAACGCGGTGAAGACCGCATGCTTTCTGCTATGGAGTCCGCAACATGAATATAAAAAAACTCGCCCTTCTGGTTGCACTGTGCGGTGGCGCAGCGCTCGCCGGGTGCGGCGGCGGAGGCGGCGGTTCAACACCCGGCGTCACTCCGCCGATCGGCGGCGCAACGCCAACCCCGGCCACAAATATTCCCGGCCCCTCATCAATTAATACCTACACGTCGTATACGGTCTACTCTGGAACAGCAAACGGGCAAACCTATCTCGAAGTTATGCCCTTAGGCGTTACGCCTGGCACACTCTCGGGCGCGGTTGCGGTGCCGGGAGCGATCATTCAATATCCCGATGGGAGCGCACAGATCGCCGACACGCTCGGCAATTTTGATGCAGCGCAATCCGCTTGGGCAACCGCTAACATTAATGCTGTTCTCTCAAACCCCGGCTTAGAACCCGAAGTTATTGCCTTCCAACCAGGCTCCTCAATTTCACCAGCCGATGCGTACGTGCAAGTGTATTCGACACAAACAAACACGACAACGGCATCACATATGCGTCAGGTGCTCGCCGGCGGAACCAGTTCTCCACAAGATTTTGCGGGCGTTGCGGTCTTCCCGCGCGGCTACGCAATGTTCGATACGGAATCACGCGTCTACCACGCAAGCGGTGTCGATTCCAACGGTACGTATGTCGGCCTCGGCGGCGCCACCGTCACTTGGTCTTTAGCACTACCGCAGGGTTGCGCCGGATCACCGGCCGGCAGGCTTAGCGCCGTGACCGGCGATGTCTCGCGTGAGCTCTATACCCCGCCGAGTGCGGGTTCGTTCCCCGCCGGATGCCAGGATGTCGTCATGGCTTCGGTCACGGTCAATGCCAGCAATTACAGTGGATCTGGCAACGCATTTTACTACGATCCTTCGAGTGCCGTAACACTGCAAGGGCAACTCACGGATTCAACGAGCAAAGCCGTTGCAGGCGGCATCGTTGACCTCTATGGTGGCGGCCGTGAGTTCTATCACGGAAAACTCTTTGCGATCGCAGACGCGAGCGGAAACTTCAAGCGTCTGGTCCCGTCGAACCGCACACTTTTCCCCTTTGCCGGCAATCCAACGACGGCGGGCGGAAAAACCACCTACGCATTCTTCACGGTCAATCCCGCGACCATCCCGGTCGGCGGCGGGGGCAGCACGACAACGCAAAATCTCCAAGAGACCGCGCTTGCTTCCGTTAATCCGTTCAAACCGCTGCCGCCGGTAGAACGCTTTATTCGTGACGGCTGGTTTATTGGGGATCTCGCACAAGAACAGTTCCCGTTCGGCGAAGCGCAAAGCGGCGGAACATTTCTCACCGGATCGCTAGAAAATATCTTGCAGAATCCAACAGCCGGCGCGACGGGAACCATCAATCGCGGCGCCTTCGCAAACTGGACCTATACGTGGGATAGCACGGGCAAGATTGTCGTCTTCCAGCAACCCGCTACCCAAGAGGGCGGACGTCACGCAATCCAAATGACACTTGCCGGATCCACCATGCAATACGCGGTGAATGCCAGCACGGCTTGTCCCGCCAATAACACCTGCTACAACTTCATCCAATACTACAATCCGGCAGGTCTATCCCCACTCTCGAGCCCGATCGGCACACCGCCGGCCGGAACCATCCTCGCCCAGGATGGAAGCCTCGCCCAAGATGTTGTGAATGGCAGCGTAGCACCTTCGGGTAGCAACTTCACGGTCGGGTTCACGCGCAACGTCTATTCAGTTGGACATCAAACCGCCGGCTCGCCTCTCTACGTCCACGGCATCAACTACAGTGAGGTCCCTTGTTCGGTCACTTCCACCGTCGCTGACACCTGGGCTGATGCTTCCGGCAAATCGCTAGCTGCCATCAACGTTAGCC
>JALYIF010000230.1 GCA_030775925.1 Vulcanimicrobiota bacterium
ATTCCAGCCAAAACACGAGCATTATCGATCGCGACGTAGCTGCCGAACTGCACCTTCCGACCTACGGCCAGGCGATGCATCTCTCAACGGGTGGTTCCCTCGCCTACCGGACAACAATCGCGGATGCGACCGTCGGGCCAATTCATTTGAAAAATTTCGCCGTGGATGCCACCGATATTTCCTATGAAATTGCACATGGCGTTAAAGTTGTTGGCATCCTCGGCTACGATTTCTTGTCAACAAACGTCTTTCATATCGACTACGTCCATGAGCTTGTTGAAGTCATTCCGAGTAACGACTTTACCGCCGCAGTCCCCGTGCCGGGGATATTGGATCTTCCGTTCAAATTAGACGACGGCGTACCGCTTGTTCCAATGCAGATTGGGGATACCCTAACCAACGACGTCGTGGTCAATTGCGGCTTCCCGATTACCATGGTTTTTGGCGCATTAGTCTCTGCGCATCCCGACCAATTCAAGGATGTCGATTCTCGGGAACGACACGAGACATTTATCCCATTTGCGGATGGCGGCTCGTTCGGAACCAAAGCCGAGGTCTGGTTTAGCGAGCCCGCCAGCCTGCGATTCGCGATCGCAAACTACCAGCTGTTACCCATTGTCACCACAAACTTTCCGGCCGGCAGCATCGATGCCATGATTGGCCTGGACTACTTGCAATATTTCGACCTCTACTTCGACTACCCTCACGACCGCTTTCTTGTACTTCCTAACAAGTGGTTTTTCAACAAGTTCAAGCTCCATGCGTAGCGCTTTTCGGATTGCCGCCGTTTGCGCTCTATCGCTGTTCGCCTTGACCGCGGCCGAAGACCGGCCGCCGATTGACGACGGATCTCCACCAAAAAACTTGGTGCCCACTCGAACAACGCTCGCCTTCGTCTTACAAGGGCACCGCCGCGCGATCGGCAACCTTGAAAGCGCACCGAAGGGCTCGCTTATCGCCGAATATACGGTTTCATATGGTGGCCTGGCTGGGACTCTGCACGTAGCCGACTACGGCAATGACGAGCGCACGGATGTCACCCTAGGTTCGCTCCATACCGGGTACGGGATATCGGGCGGCAGGCATTGGTCGTTGAACGAGAATGGCCAGCTCGTTTGGGAAAGCGGCTTGCACGTACGGGACGACATCAATGCGGCGGCGCTTCAAAAGGCCCTGTCACATCAGTCGGCGGGGATTACGCTCATCGGAGAAGCTGCCGCGCCGTCCGCATATGTCGTCCGTGTCGCTCCCCCGGGCGGACGCATCGAGTATATCTTCTTCGACAAGAGGACGCTGCTGATCGACCGCATCGAAGAAATTGTCGAGGCACGGCGTGAGGTCGTAAACTACGACGATTTCCGTAAAACGGCCGGGATCGTCCGCGCCTGGCACTCAACCAGGGATGATGGCCGAAAAAATAATCTGCGCGATCAACGGGTCGTCTCCCTGACGTACGGAGCCGCCACCGCTGCCTCAGTAGCCGTTCCAGCCGAATCGCCCCCCCTTGTCAACCCTGGCTTACTTCCCGCCGCACTTGATGCAAAAATCGTGGACGACCGGATCATCGTAATCACGAAGATCGGCGGGCGCAAGGTGGATTTTCAGCTTGATTCCGGGGCGAGCACCATTGTAATCGATCGCAGCGTCGCCGATGCTTTGAAACTCGAGCAGCACGGACGAGTCATGAGTGAAACGGCCGGCACCTACGTCGAGAGCGACGTCACCCTTCCAAAATTGCAAATTGGAACACTCGCGATGGAAAACGTGCATGCGAAAAGCCTGCCTTTTAGCTTTTGGGCGGGCGATGGAACTCCAGTTGCAGGCTTAATGGGATTTGATTTCATTCATGACGTCGTGTTGCACCTCGACTACGCGCACGGTACCGTTGAAGCTCTGGCGCCTCAAGGCTTTACGGGGCCCGCGGACTCGCAGAAGCTGCCAATAGTTCTTGACGACAATGTTCCCGTGATCAACGTGAGCATCGGCACTGCCAAACAGTTGCACTTCATCCTCGACACAGGAGCAGACAGCAGTGTCCTGTTCTCACAATTTGCAACAGCGCATCCCGCCGATGTAGCGGACCAGGGCTTAGGTACGGCGATGCAAGCCGCCTGGCCATTTGTCAATGATTTCGGCGGCGTTGGGGGATCGGTGGATTTTCGACCCGTGCAGGTTGGCCCATTGTCTTTTTCCACATGGACGTTTCCGAAGTGGCTTTTCAGTTTAACGCAAAATGCTCCGTCGTTTGAATCCGAAGACTACGATGGGCTGATTGGACAAGACGTTCTGCGCAATTTTGATGTGTGGCTAGACTACCCCCATCAGTGCGTTTATTTCCGTCCGAACGACCGCTTCCGTCAGCGCTGGGGTCCTTAGCCCGCGTGAATGTCGAGGATGGCGCGCGCGCATGTGCCGCCGGACGGCAAGCTCTTGATGTCGAATTCGCGCGTCAGCGCGTTGATCAAAAAGAGTCCGCGGCCGGCTTCGCTCAACACGTCCTTGGGAAGCGCCGTTTCCAGGTCGAAGCCTTTGCCACTATCGACGACCTGCAACTCCGGGTATGGCCCGGTCCAGTTGACCCGAACGGTGGCACGTCCAGCCGTATGTCGCACGACGTTGCCGATTAATTCGCCGAAAACGAGCTCTGCGCCGGCGTAATCATCGCCCGGAATTCCACGCTGAAGCAGGTAGGATAGAAATAGACTGCGCGACGCGTGCGCCAGTTGCGCATCGCCGGAGTTAAACGACCATTCAAGCATATCATCGGTACTCTGCGATTTTAGAGCATGGATGGTCATCGCAATCAGCGCAACATCGTCCCGCGAGCCATCGTACAAGACCGCAGAGCGAATGGCGTGGGCTGCCTCATGGAGTGTTTCTGAATTCAACTCACCCAGCGCGCTCCGAATTCTGCGTTCGCCTTCTTGCAGATCGTGGGTCGACTCCAAAAGGCCGTCGGTGTACAGCAGGACAAGATCACCGCTGCGCAGCTTGACGTGCACGGCTTGCGGTTCGTCGGTTCGCAAGCCGAGCGGAAGACCGTGACAGGGCAGGAGTAAAACAATGCCGTCGGCGCGGCGCAGATACGGCGCCGGGTGGCCGGCGGTTGCATACGTGAATGTTCCATCGCTGGTATCGAGAACTCCGACCAGCGCGGTTACAATTGCATCGCCCGCACTGCGGCGTAACACGTTGTCCGCCGCATTTAGGAGCTTTGCAGGATCAGATTCATAAACGGTGAGCGCCTTTATAGCATGCCGAATCTTGCCCATGATGACGGCCGCCTGCACGCCGCGCCCTGTAACATCGCCGATGGATAGGACAATGCGTCCGTCTTCCAACTCAAATGCATCGTACCAGTCACCGCCGACTTGCGCTTCATCGTCGCCAGGAACATACACTGCATCGAAATGCACTTGATCCAGTTTGGGAAGATGACTGGGTAGGAGCGCTTCTTGCAGGGTCTCAGAGGAACGCCGGTGGCGCTCAAATGATTGTGCATTGTCAATCGCGCTTGCAGCCCGCCGGCCCAACTCTTCAAGCATCCGTAAATCCGTTTGCGTGTACGCGCGCTCTGCACCCCCGATAGCGGTAAAGAGTCCGCTGAAAACGCCGCGGTTCTTCATTGGAACAACCACAGCCTTACGGAAATTAAAATCGTGCGTCATTGTGCGAATAAACTCGCGATACACATCGTCGGCATCCGGATGCAACATCATTGCGGAAAGATCCTCGACGATCTCGCCTTGGCCCGTTTCCATGACCCGGTGCGTCACTGGAAATCGCGAGGCTTCGGAGAGCGGGGTATTGGCGCGCAACTCGATCAGGTCTTGAAGCACTTGGCGGTTCTGGTGATGGACTCGAGTGGTTGAGAGCCGGTTTTGTTCGTCGACAATGGTGATTGAAACGCAGTCGGCAAAGCGCGGCACCAAGATTCGCCCGAGCGTGTCCAAAACCGCACGCATATCGAGCGACTCCGAAAGTTCCAAGCCTACTTCAGCCAGGTACTGCAGACGTGATGCCAGTTCGTCGTTGCTCAGTTGTAGCGCTCGACTATCGGTTACGTTCATGAATGTTGCGACTGAGCCACTAATCGTTCCCGCATCATCGAAGAGCGGAGCCGCATTTCCGACCAGATGAAAGACGCGCCCGTCGTTCATATGCAACTCAAGCTCGGAGTGGCGGACCTCGCCTCGTAGTTCGACGGCCTTCCAGAGCGGTAGCTCCTCTGGTTTGAGGATGCGGCCGTCTCGCATATAGACATAAGGACGGTCCCACCCGCCGGGCGGACATTGATGCGCCGCAGACTGCCCCGGGAGCCCCAGCATCTCGGTGAAGGCACGGTTCATGCGAACCTCGCGGCACTCAGCGTCGAGGGCCAAAACACTTGGTATGGGGAGCAAATCAAGCAAGGCCAAAAGGTCTTCCTTATTCGCCCGGTGCTGGCTGAGGTCCATCAGTTCTATTTCGGAAAGAAACTGGCGACGCTTAATGCCAGGCATATGGCACGCATGCCAAGCATAGTGGCTCCATGCAGATGGTGGACGGTGGACTGGTCTATTCGGCCTCCGATCTCAATAATTTCCTTGAGTGCGAGCACCTCATCGAGCTGGAAGAGCTCGTTGCGCGTGGCGCTCTCGTGCGCCCCGCAAAATCGGCGAGCGCCGAGCTGATTGCGGGCAAAGGCATCCAGCACGAAGATCGCCATCTACGCCACTTGCAGGCCCAATTCGCCGACCTGGTCACGATCGAAGCGCCTCCCGAGCATGGCGTTGCTGCTCTGCGCGAAGCGGCAGCCCAAACCAACGCTGCCATGGAGCGAGGGGCGCGAGTTATTTATCAAGGCGTTTTCTTCGACGGACGCTGGCTCGGCAAGTCCGATTTTCTACTCCGCGTCGAAACGCCATCGCAGCGCTGGCCGTGGAGCTACGAAGTTGCGGATACCAAACTCGCGCTAAGCAGCAAACCCTATTTCATCACGCAACTCAGTTTTTATAGCGAGCAACTCGCGCTCGTGCAGGGGAGCATGCCCCTTCACATGCACGTCATCCTCGGCGATGGTCGCCAAGAGCGGCACCGCGTCGAAGACTATCGCGCCTATTACCAACGCCTGAAGGCACGCTTCGAGAGCGCAGCAGAGGCTCCAAGCGGCAACGGGCAAACCTATCCTCTGAAAG
>JALYIF010000231.1 GCA_030775925.1 Vulcanimicrobiota bacterium
ATCTTCAACATAGCGCGGCGAGGGATGTTCGGTGACAAATCGTTGCAGCAACTCTTTGGATTGAAACGGCGCCGTCGAAGGGTGTCGGACAAGTTTTGCAATGATGGTTGAAAGTGTTTTTGAGCTGCCGTCATCTGGGATGCTCCATCCAAGGAGCTTACGCGTGCCAGGACGATGCTGATCTGCGTGATAGGATACCGTACAGGTGTCCGCTCGCTTAACGTGCGCTTCGTCATCGCAGTCAACGCCCCAGCCACTTAGCGCGATCGCGAGTTCGCGAACGTCGGCTTGCGTATAATTTGGAAGAGCGTGGCCCGCTCCATCCCGTTGTACGGTCCCGTCCATATTAAGCCGATCGGTGCCCATGACGTAGAGTTGCAATAGTTCCCGCGCAAAATTTTCATTGGGCTTGGCCCCATCTGCGGAGACATTGTAATTGTTATCTAGCCACATCAACATGGCCGGGTTCTTACTGACCGAGGTGAGCAGTGATGCAAAATTTCCAAGCGCGCCGTATCGTAACGTCTCTTCATATCGCGCCATTAACGCGTGATTGTCGACTTTGGAGACGCCCACGGAGAAGTGATCGAGCCAATGGAGAACCAACTTTTCCTGAACCTGGCGCTTTGAGTAAATTTCCCGAATTAACAATCGACGCGCATAGACTGCAGCATCTGCAATGTCGCCCTTAGCATTTGTGAACGCTGGTTTGGGTTCGAGCAGCGCTTGCATCTGAGCATCATCAATTGCGCGTGGGTGTAGCTGCGCCTCAAGCCACGCCTGAGTGCCCTGCAACCGCACCGCCTGACTCTCCTCGGGCGATGCGGAGAAGGCAAAGCGGCGCAGGAGGTGATGTACGTTAGCCGTCGAGGGTTCTGCGGCAAAGGCAAACGACAATATGCAAAATAGCAACAACAAAATTGTGATGACTATGAACAGCAAGCGCGACTTGCGCGCCGTTACGTCAGGCATGGGATTGCTCCATATGCTCGACATTCCGATGGAAGTTCAATCTGCAGATGCTGTGCGGCGGTCGCAAGTTGCTTTCTGAAATCGACCGGCACTTCAAGATTCTTGTCGTCGTCAAGTTTTGCAAGATTGGGATATTCACCGTACACGCCGCCCCGCACGGCGTCACCAATAAAGAACGAGGCTGCCGCCGTCCCATGATCGGTTCCAAATGATGCATCGCTGGCCGCCCGGCGTCCGAAATCGGTCATGGTCATGATGAGCACGCGCGACGACAGATCGTGACGCCGCAGATAGCTGTAGAAGCGTCCGATGGATGAGCTAAATGATTCGAGTAAGCCCGGATGAGAACGATTCTGCTCGGCATGCGTATCGTACCCGTCCTGGGTTGCGAAATAAGCGCGCGCGCCCTTTCCGGAGGCAATCAGGCGCGCAATGCTCTTGAGTTGCGTATCGAGTTCGCCATCATCGCCCTTTGGATAGTCTTGCGCCGTGTATTGCTGCGCCAACTCGGCAACCCGGTCCAGACTGGCGCTTACGTGCGCGCTGCGGCCATACACCACTGCTGAAGCCTCGCCCGGCGGCGCATGTTCTTGTAACGCGTGAAAAAGTGCGAGGCGCCTGGCTTTTTCATCGTCGGATGCCGCCGGAACGTCTAGGGCATAACTCTCCAGCGTATTTCCAATTGCCAGACCGCGCATGCGCGCTTCTTGAAAAAGCACGGGCAACGTTGAGCTCGTCGAGATCATCGGAGCGATCGATACCGTTTGCTCCGATAGTTGTAGCCCGGCGGCTACCCAGCCGCTACCATCAAGCCCAAGCCGGTGCAAAGAAGCACTGTGCCAGTCAAAGCGCGCTGCCTCATGGCTAAGCCGGGCGCTCTCGGTACCCGGAAGTCCAACGCCCAATACGACCGCTAGGCGACCGTGCGCATACAAATCCGCAAAGGCACGCATCCGGGGGTGGAAGGCGTATTTTCCAAACGCCATCGGCGCGAGCGCTTCCTCAGAAACAAGTAGCGGCAAAACCGGGTCATTCGTGGAGATTGCCGGCCGTCGCAGATCGTGGTACCGCCCGTACTGCTCGAGCGAAAAAACCGTATTGAGAAAATCGCAGCCGCCCATTTGGGCTATGACCACGAGAATGGAGTCATCCGCCGCGGCACGCGCAATGCTTAATGGACCAAACGCCAGGCTCGCAGCGCCGGCGGCGCCAAGGGTCTTCAAAAAATCGCTTCGGTTCGACATGGGATCCTCCACCTATATCCTAAGGCGGCCCCGTTTCGAACCCCGTTCCGTGCGAGAGCCCCATATGGCTAGATCAAGCTAACCCGGCTCTCAAAGCGCAGTTCGATCAGGTGAATGATGCTGATAGCCGTCCCGACTGGAAAATACCAGAGGTTTGCGACAGAGAGCAGCGTGCGCGCCAAGCGCAGACTCCCGGGTCGCACTAGAAGCATGCTCCCGGCACCGATCCACGCTAGACCGAAGGCCACGAACATCGTTTTGATGACGACCGAGTGCGGATCGAGTCCGATGGCATGTGGTATAGAGGCCCAGGGGCCGAGGTGAACGGGCTGCCCCGTTGGGCTGGGCAAGAAATACTCGCCCCGTGCAAATGCATGCATCCCGTCAAAGAGCATATA
>JALYIF010000232.1 GCA_030775925.1 Vulcanimicrobiota bacterium
TCCCAATGTCGCGCGCCGCGCGACAGTGAATGTTGCCCTTTCGAACTCGTTCGGGTTCGGCGGGCACAACAGCGTGCTCGCGTTTAGAAAACTCAAAGCGTAAGCGATCGTGGCAGGCGAAGCGCGACGACGGCGTTTACGCGCACTTCTTAGCCTTGCCGGCGTCCCCGCAACCGATTTGGAGCCGCTGGACGCCGCCTTTGTCCACGAGAGTGCGGCCAAGGAAGGCGGCCGCCGCTCGAATGAACGTTTGGAGTTCTTGGGTGATTCGGTCTTGGGGTTAGCCGTTTCCCAATGGCTGTACGAACAGTACCCTGAGGATGCCGAAGGGACGCTGGCAAAACGCAAAGCCGCAATCGTTAGCGATAGCGCGCTGGCTGTGAGCGCGCGCCGCCTCGGTTTCTCCGACCTGATCGAACTCGGAGCGGGTGAGCGAGCCAGCGGCGGTGCGGACCGTGTCTCGATTTTGGCCGACGCGCTGGAAGCCTTCATCGCCGCGCTGCATCTGCGCCATGGATTTGCGGCCGCCCAGCGTTTCGTACTCGCCGAGCACATTACGCATACCGACCACACCCATGAAGCAATCGGCGATCCCAAGACGATGTTGCAAGAACTCACGCAAGAGCACTACGCCTGCACACCCGAATATGAAGAAAAAGGGGAAGGCCCTCCCCACCTACGGCGCTTTACCTCTTTTGTGCGGGTGAAGGGCGAGTTGCTGGGAACCGGAACGGGACATTCCAAGAAGTCCGCGCAACAAGAAGCCGCTGCTCTGGCATTGCGCGCCCTTCAGGCTCGAATCCATGACATCCGCTCAGGACACACTACGTGAAACTTAAGTATATTAAAGCTTTTGGTTTTAAGACATTTGCCGAACAGACGTCGCTCGAATTCGCGCACGGTGTTACGGCTATTGTCGGTCCGAATGGATCGGGCAAATCAAATCTTGTGGATGCATTCCGCTGGGTGTTGGGCGAACAGAGTTCTAAGAGTTTGCGCTCGGGCAAAATGGAAGACGTCATCTTCGCAGGCAACGACAAGCGCAAGCCGCTTGGCCTAGCCGAAGTCTCCATCATGTTCGATAACAGCGATGGCCGTTTGCCGATCGAATATCGCGAAGTTGAGATCACGCGACGCGCATACCGCGCCGGCGAGATCGAATATTACATCAACCGAAATCACGTTCGCCTGCGCGATATCATGGATATTCTGATGGGCACGGGCTTGGGCCCCGGTTCGTACGCCATTGTGTCGCAGGGACAGATCGACCAAATTCTCACGAGTAAACCGCAAGACCGCCGCAGCCTCTTTGAAGAGACGGCCGGAATCAATAAATTCCTTGCGCGTAAGAACGAATCGTTACGTCGCTTGGAACAAACCGAGCAGAACGCGATTCGCATTAACGATCTTATTGAAGAACTCGCGCGCCGCATACCCGAGCTCGAGACGCAAGTGCGCCGTGCAAAGCGCTATCGCAAGGTCAGCGCACGACTGCGCGACTTGGAGATTCTTTCCTACTTGCGGGCAAGCGCGTCGCGCCGGCACGAACGCGAAGAGATTCGCGTTGAGCTCGAGCGCAATGAAGAAATTCGCAGCGTCGCCGCGGCCAAAGTGGCGTCGCTCACGGCCGACCTAGCGGGCAAACGGCATCACGCTTATCAGCAAGAGTTGGCGCTCGAAGAACTTCGTGCAAACATTCAGGGTCAGCGCTCCCAACTCTCGCAACTTGAAGCCGATTATGCGGCCGCCGTCGCGCGCCGCGAAGCGCTGGAAGCCCAGAGCAGTTCGACGTCCCAGGATGTCGAGCGCGTCGCACAAGAGCGTGACAGCCTGCAAATTACACTTGCAAGTCTCGATGAACGCATCGCGCCGCTGCGCACCGATCTAGAAACGGCGCGCGAAACCGAACTGCAAGCGCAAACGACGCTCGCACAAGCCCGCAAAGAACTCGATACAATCTTTTCGGCCCTGCGCGAAGTAGAGGCTGCCGCTGCCGAAATCGCGGCGAAAAAAGCCGAACGCCGCGTGCAGGGTGAGAATGCCCGCGCGCAAGCGGAGCGGTTGGATGAGGAAGCACGCCAAGCGCGCGTGCAATGCGA
The DNA here is from genome assembly GCA_030775925.1 of Vulcanimicrobiota bacterium. Taxonomy (GTDB): domain Bacteria; phylum Vulcanimicrobiota; class Vulcanimicrobiia; order Vulcanimicrobiales; family Vulcanimicrobiaceae; genus JACRUB01. The sequence continues at coordinate 2,100 of JALYIF010000232.1, forward strand.
GCAACTAGAGATTGCCGCGGGCGGCGGCGGACACCACTATTCACTACGCGAGGCCCACCTTACCACGCTCGAGACGCAGATGCTCGAAGTTCGCGGGCGCCTTGAAAATGCAGAATTGGAAGTTACGCAAGCCGCGCAAGAAATTGTTGGAGCGCAGACGCTCCATCGCGACTATCAAAGCGAAGTGGCCTCGAACGAATCGCGCCTGCAAACCATTGAAGAGCTTGAAGCGACGCTGGAAGGCCACGTGCCCGGCACGCGTTCGGTGGTCGAGGCATGGCAGCGCGGTGAGTTGCGCGGCATCGAAGGTATCGTTTCCAATCTCATTACCGCCGACGAGCGGTATGCACGTGCGCTCGATGTTGCATTCGGTGCGCGTCTCTCAAACATTATCACCGCAACCTCGGAAGACGCCGAGCGAGCCGTCGAACACCTCACGCGTAATGAAACCGGCCGCGCAACGTTTCTGCCGCTCGACACTCTCAACACCCGCCCTGGGCGCCAGATAACACCGGAGATCGCGAACACGCCCGGGGTGATCGGCTACGCGCACACGCTGGTTCGTACGAAGCCGGAATACGCGGGCGTGGTCTCATTCTTGGTTGGCAGCGTGCTGGTGGTCGATACCCTGCAGACGGGTATCT
>JALYIF010000233.1 GCA_030775925.1 Vulcanimicrobiota bacterium
CTTCCAAGGTGCGCCGGTCGAAGGGTTCGTCATTGCCCATTTCATAGTACAGCGTCTGCGCGCCCGCCAGCAGGCCTGGCATCTCTGCATCGAGTGCGGAAATTTCATGCGCGCGCTGGAATCCAAAATCCGTGCGCGCTCCTTGCGTCCCCGCACGTTTCCCGGTCCATGCCTCTTGCGAGCGATCCTTGGGCTGCGTGAAGAGTACGCCCCCATTTTCGTGCTGCGGGGCAATAATCAAAACCGCGTCCGGCTCGCTGAAACCGGTGAGATAGAAGAAGTCAGACGACTGGCGAAATTCGTGCTCCGTATCGCGATTGCGCAGCAGGGTGGTAGCACCAGGTATAACTGCCACGCCAGTTGGGCCGAGTTTGCGAGCGAAGTCGAGTCGCCTTTGTTCAAAGACCGTCATAGTGCGCAGTTCCGCACTTTGTTAAAGGTCGCCTAGCGAAGCAGAGCGCTTGCCTGATCGATTTGGGCCGCGGTCTCGGAAAAAGCCGCAGTTATGGCGGCCAGATCGCTGCCCGCGAGCGCGGCGCCGATTTTCGGAAAGGCGCTTCGTGCATAGCCGGACCGCCCGTACGTCGTCGTGTTGAGTATCTGCGCGGCTTGTAAGATGGGTCGCGGGTCGGAGACCCCGTTTCCGCCACTGGACCGTGCGTCGTACGCAACGGCAGCGCGGGCGAAGCGCTCGATGGACAGTCGTAAAGGCCGCAGATCGGGATGCCTGCCCATTGCGATGGCCGTGCCCTCCATTGCGGCTGCGCCTTCACGCAGCGCCGGTACGTAGGCAGTGAAGCGATAGGGCACCGCATCCGCGTCCGCTAATCGCATCGCCAGAACGCCGAGGAGTTGCGCCATCGTGCGGTGCAGCGCGAAGCCCGGGTCAGTAATCGTTGTTGCGAATTTGAGATCATCGTAGGCCGAGTGATAGACCCCCAGGGGTCCCCCAAAACCGGCTTCGGCCGTCGGGATTCCGAGCTCGAAAAGAAACGGTTCGTGATCTGACCCACCGCCGGGCGTTTCGACCAGGGGATCGGCAAGATGGCGATTGTGCGTGGCACGCTGCGATGCAAGCAACCAGCGATCGAACAAGGAAACATGCACCGTTGCAGGGTCCGTTACCGATTTGGTTGCCGCCACAACATCACCGGCCAAGGCTGCAGCCGCATCGGCGCCAAAACGCGAACCACTCACGTTCTCGTCTGCATTAATGTACGCGATGCACCCGCTACGTAACTCGCTTTGATGCACGTGCACGTAGTCAGTCGATCCGAGCTCGCCGATCTCTTCTGCATCCCAGCCCGCAATAATGATTGTGCGCTTTGGTCTCCAACCGCTCTTGTGTAAATAGCCCAGTCCGCGCGCAGCTTCTAATAGTGTGGAAATTCCCGAGCCGTTGTCGGTCACTCCGTACACCCAAGCATCCCGATGGCCGCCCAGAATTACCGATTGCGAAGGCGCGCTGCCTTCGATTTTTCCAATCGTGTTCCAAATCATCTGGATGTTATGGCGCATGAGGACATGCAGATGCACCGGCGCTTTGGTCGTACCCAATGCATAGGGTGCGCGTAGAGACCCATCCCAGGAGTAGGGTGCGCCAAGGCCCGTCATGTTCGAAAGAAGCGTCGTCGCGTTAATCGCGGTGATGGGTAAGGTTGGGATGCGCAGAGGATCGTGCGAAACTGTACCGCGTTGTACCGCGCCCGCTGGGCGATAGGGGCCATCGGGAAAAACACTGCCCTTGGAAAACCCATCGTCTTTGGGGTCTGAATAAAAGATCACGCCGAGCGCTCCGTGATCTTGTGCGCGCTTTGCCAAGAGCCCGCGAAATTGCGCGCCATAACGGATGAGCACCAAACGTCCTCGCACAGCCACGCCTGCTTTTTGCAAGACTGCATAGTCGTCTTCAAGGCCGCGATTGGCGTACACCAGCGGGGCAACGACATCGCCATCTCCACTGCCGTAGTTGAAAGGGACGTCGACATTGCGACTCGTGTCGGGATCACGTGGATCGGGCACTTCCCGCAAGTCGAGATTTTGCTTCGGAGAGGTGAGCAGCTCTAAACGCAAACGTTTGGGAAGGTCCACACGTGCGCGAAACGCTTCGAGTTCGGCCTCGAACCCATAACTGCGCAATTTATCGCGCATGTAGAGAGCCACGTTGTAGTCGCCTGGTGAGCCCGGATAGTGCGCTTGGCTGTTTAAGAAGCGTGAATGTTCGAGCGCACCCTCGGCGCTGGGAATATCCATGAAGGTTGTCTCGTACCCACGTTCCAACATCGCTGATTGCGCTGTGTAGTCGCGTAGGCCGCCGGCCGCACCAAGTGTGAGAAAGACGGTAAGAATGAGTGCACCAGAACGGACAACGTTCAAAGAACTGCCTCCTTGGAACTTGCGGGGTCTCTCCGTGCTCAGCTTTGCGCACGGGGCCAGTGATTTCTTTTCGGGGATGGTTCCCTTGCTCATTTTTAGCGTGGTCGCCGGGCATGGGCTGTCGGCCGCCTATCAGGGGACGATCGGGTTCCTGTGGTACTTCACCAGCTCCATTATCCAGCCGCTCTTCGGCATGTACTCCGATACGCGCGGCCGCTGGTGGTTCTTACCCGGCGGGGTGCTGCTTACGGTCGTGAGCGTAAGCCTGGCGGGTCTAGCGTCCAATATTGCCGTTTTAGCACTGCTCATTGTCATCGGTGGAATCGGGTCCGCGGTGATGCATCCCGAAGCCGGTAAGTATTCCGCGATGCTCAGCGGCGCGCGCAAGGCCGGCGGCATATCCATCTTCCAAATCGGCGGCGCATTTGGATACGCGCTGGGCCCGATTGCGATCTCCCGGCTGCTCGAACATTTCGGACCGGGCGGGTCGCTCGCGATGCTGCTGCCTGGGCTGATTGCCTGCGGCATTCTCTTTATCACGATGGCGCGCGTCGACCGTGCAGCAACGCGCGATCACCAACCCGCCGAGTCCCATGAACGGCTGGCCCCAACGCCTGTCGACCACACAGGTGTCGCGCTCTTGGTGGCCAGTACATCGTTGAAATATTTGGTTGCCGCCGCATTCATGACGTATTTGCCCAATCTTATCGTAGCTCGCGGCGGCTCGATCGCCTTGGCCGGTGAAGTGGTAACGCTCTTTCTTGCAACCGGCGCCATCGGTCTGTTTGCCGGTGGATACTTGGCCGATCGCTTCGGCGTCTACGCAATTTCGATCGCAAGTCTAGCCGGAGCGGTGCCGTTTCTGTTTGCATTTTTTGTCGTACCGGGGCCGCTCGGTTTTGCGCTCTTGTTTGTTGCGGGGATGCTCCTCAACGTGCAAAGCGCGCCGGGAGTTGCCATCGTGCAACGCATGTTGCCAAAGAATCTGGGAATGGCGCTCGGCCTCATGAACGGCGTTGCGTTTGGAATTGGGTCGGCGATGGTAGCGGGCGTTGGATTTATCGTAGCACGTTCGGGCCCATCCGCTGCGCTCGCCGACGTGAGCGCCCTGCCGATCGTGTGCGCGCTCGCCTACGTTGTCGTCCGCTTTCGCGACGCACGCGAACAACCACGAATCCGGCTCGCTTCCTAAAAGTAGCCTCACGCAAAGTTTGCGAGTAGTTTTTTTGCCTGCTGATTGAGGTTTTGCTCGTATACTTTGGGGTGTGTTAAGTAGAAAAGGGTCATGATGCGGAACAACACGCGGTGCGGGTGGGAGTGGTCGAGTTTTGCGATGCGTGATTCGCTGATGCGGCTCAAGTCCCCAAATCGTTCGCGCATTTTTTCAAACGATGGGTAGCGTGTAATAAAGTTGAGTTCGCCGTGTTCGGCATCCTCGGCTTGATCGATGAAATCGTCAAGCAATACGTGTATCGCGCAGATCTCCGGAAAGTAGGCGTCGTAGGCCTGCATGGCTTCGTCGGGCGTGCCGCCTCCTAAGGCGATGAAGAAGAGCACGTAGACGTGAAACTGCGAGCCGCACCCTGCCGCAAACTCCCACCAACCCAGCTCCTGAAAGCGCGGCAGATTTGCCGCGTGCCATGCCTGGAGCGCAGACACGCGCGTTTTGCTTGGATAATGCTTGTAGGTTTGCAAGGCCGCGTAATATTCGCACGCTTCGTGCAAATAGGGCAGCAGTGCGCGATAATTTGGAATGGTAAGCAGCGCGCTGCGCGTTTGCATTACCAGCGAGGCAAGATAGCCGCCGTCATTGGTTTGCGGGCCTACCCGAAAATAATCACGCATCTCAGCGTCGGGATCGAGCGCATCGCGGAGCGCTTCGTGCAATACCGGGAATGCCTCAATGGGAACCTGCGGATGGCGGTCACACAAATTATCGAGATAGTCATAGAGGGACTCTAAGGGTGCGATGAGCCGGATATACTGCACTGCTTGGGGCGGCGGTAAAAATGTCGCAAAGAACGATCCGCCGGCCACGTGGTACGACTTTCCCTGAATGCTTGTTAGCGCTTCATGCCGGAATGCCGGATCTTCGATCCGGGTTGCGCGGTCTTCGATCTCCTGCAGCGCATCTTTGGCCTGCGGAACAATTTGCAATAAAAAGCGCCCGAGTTGGAAGAGCCCACGCGGCCCCAGTTTGAGGAGCGCCCGTAGGCGTGTCTGACTCCCAAGCACGTGACGGATCGCCCAACGGATCTCTTGGTCGAGTTTAATGAGTTTGCGTCTTTCTCTCTAGACTCGGAACACTAAATGCGCCCGATGAAGCGGCCGGGATTCAGGGTGCGGTTGGGATCGAATTGCATTTTCAGAGCACGCATGCGCTCGATTCCATCGGGGAGTTGGCCCCACACTTCCAGATTGGCGCGCATTGGCGAGTCCCCAGCGACAATAAGGGCCTTGGGAAACTGAGCATGCAGATCGTCATCAAACGCTTCAATTCGCTCGGAGAACGCATGAGCGTCTTTCCCGTTCACGCGCAGATAGAGGTCGCCATTGATGATATCGATGATCGACTCGGCAGCGAGTTCATGCTCGCGGGCGCATCCGTATCCACCGCGTACATGCGCATCAATCTCGTCTGCTGGGCCAAGCACGCGATACGTAATGGAACGTTCACCGATCGATGCAACGTAGGCATCCAGAATGCGATCGTATGCCTCAAGAGCCCCATCATCAAGGATGGTGGTCTCAGGCACGCCCGCTCGACCGAGCGCAGACCGCAAATCGCGCGTCGCACGCTCGATGAGCGCCGCACTTCCCTCCAAGAGCACAAAGATGCGTCCATCAGGCCCCTCGTCACCGGGAATGCCTTTGCGGAATCCGTGAATCCAAAGCGCCGCGCTTGGAGTAATTGCCAGTTGCTGAATGCCTGCCATTGCGCGCAGGCGCGTGTCTTCGGGCAATTTTGCCATAAAGGCCCGTGCATGTGCGGGCATCGGCAAGGTCTTAAAATTTGCAGACGCGAGCACCCCGAGCGTGCCGAACGAACCGATGTAGAGCTTGCTCATATCGTAGCCCGTCACGTTCTTAACGACCATTCCGCCCGCCACCGCCATTGTTCCGTCGGCAAGTACGATTTGCGAACCGATCACGTAATCTCGCGCGCGTCCGAACAGATGGCGCCGCGGTCCCAGCCACCCACTTGCAAGTGATCCGCCAATCGTGGCTTCATGCGTGCGCGGAACATCGAGCGGGACGAACTGCGAATGTTCGGCCAGCAGCGCGCGCAGCGCTCGGACGGTCATCCCGGCTTGGATGCTCACGGTAAGGTCTGCGAACGCATAAGCATTGAGTGCGCACAAACCGGTCGTATGAACGACCACGTCATGCCGCTCGGGCGGGTAGCCCATACCGCTCAACGTCTTTCCACCTTCGACGAGCACTGCCTCGCCGCGACTATTGGCTTCGCGAAGAGCGGTTTGCAAATCCGAGATCGTTGTGGGGCTAAGGCTCGCGGGGTGCGGCTGGATCATCGCACTTCGGGGCAGCGTGCCCCACTTGGAAAAATCTTTTCTGGATTGAGTACCCGGCGCGGATCGAATACGTCGCGCACGCGCGTCATGGCTCCCAAATCGTCGGCCGAGTACACCAAAGACATCATATCGCGCTTTTCAGATCCGATACCATGTTCGCCGCTGATGGTCCCGCCAAGTTCAATACATGCGTGCAGAATTTCGCTCCCGGCAGAAGAAACCGCGTCAACCTGCTTGGGGTCCCTTTTGTCGTACATAAGGAGCGGATGCAAATTTCCGTCGCCCGCGTGGAACACATTACCGACGGTAAGTTTATGACGCTTTGCGGATTCGCCCACGGCGTGCAGGGCCACCGGTAGTTTCGAGCGCGGAACGCAGACGTCTTGCGTGTAGTAATTTGGTGAGATGCGACCGGTAGCGCCTGCGGCGCCTTTGCGTCCAGCCCACAAGATGTCGCGTTCGACTTGCGTGTGCGCAGCCCGCCAAGAGATCGCCCCGTGATCGTGTGCGATTTTCTCGATGTCGCGTTCGCGCTGATCCATATCATCGCTAAAGCCCGCGTGCTCGATCAGCAACACGGCACCGGCATCCGTTGGATAGCCTGCTGAAAAGGCTGCTTCGACAGCGCGGACGATCACCGCATCCATGATCTCAAGTGCCGTCGGAACGATCCCCGCCGCGATGATCGCCGACACCGTTTCCGAAGCCGCTTCAACGTCGGCAAACGCCGCGACCCACACACGAACCGATTCGGGCAGATTCATTAAGCGGACATCGGCGGCGCAAATGATGCCCAGGGTGCCTTCGCTGCCCACGAGCGTTCCGGTAAGATCGTATCCGGCGTCATCGATTGAGGTGGTGAACACCTCGCCGTCGTGATCGACGATCTCCAGGCCGAGCACATGATTGACCGTTGTGCCGTACGAGAGGCAATGCGGACCGCCCGCGTTCGTTGCGCAATTCCCGCCAATGGTGGATGTCTTTTGCGACGAGGGGTCGGGTGCGTAGAAGAGCCCGCTTGCAGCGCTGGCGCGCGAAAGGTCTAGATTGACCAGACCCGGCTGCACGCGAGCGCGCTTGTTGCGCACATCAAGATTGAGAAGCCGGTTCATGCGCGCAAACGAGATAACGACGCCGCCTTTAGCCGGTGCGGCGCCCCCGCAGAGGCCGGTACCGGCGCCGCGCGCAACGATTGGCTCGCCGCAAGCATTGGCAATTTTCACGATGGCGCTTACATCTCGCGTGCTACCAGGAAGCACGACCGCCGAGGGCATCAACCCTTGGGAATAAGCGTCGAAGGCATACACGGAGAGGTCTTCCGGCGCCGTCTTCACGGCATCGGCTCCAAGCGCTTCGATGAGCCGGGAATGCAACACGCTTTGCACATTTCACGACCCTTATCCGAAGCCTGCCATGGCCCAAGCGCAGGGCATCTGAGTCTCCCTCGCAGAACGAGCAAGCGAGAAATGTTTGGCTTTGGTAAGAAAAAGAAGCCTGAGAAGGCGCCTCCTCGCAAGAC
>JALYIF010000234.1 GCA_030775925.1 Vulcanimicrobiota bacterium
CAGCGAGCCTCTTCTGTGTTTACGATTTCGTGCAGGTTTCCTTAACGGTGACAACTCGGCCGTTGGTTTCGGTGAACGACGTCGTCATGGTCTTTTTCGTATCGCTAACTTTAACGTAGGCCTCAGGCGCGTAGGATGCTATGTCCGGCGCCTTGTTTTGGATGACGTACGTGTACGTTTTCTTACCGGCTATGGGCATCCCGGCAGTGGCAACCGCATAGGCGCCTTGGTCACCCGTCGTTATGCGAATCCAACGTTTCGCCGCGGCATCGTACGTGTATTTCGTTTGGCTGTGCACCTCACTGGAAATCCACGACGCCTTATGGATCGTAGAATCGCGCACAACCCAGTACCCGCTTGGATCCATCGAATAGACTTCCGTGGTGGTAAAAGGCCCGGGACGGCGTGAGCTAAGATCCGTACACGTCCATGTACCGATCAAGAATTGCATCGAAGACATATCCGGTTTGGGTCGCAGGGGAACCGGAGTTCCCTCAATCTTCATGGTTGCAGCGAAGACGACAGCGCCAGTCGCGAATAGGAGCAAAGCCAGCGTCCAAAAGAAACGGTGAAACGGTTTCATAGTGAAACCCTCCTTACCGAGATTGGCCTTCCGCACCGCATTTCCGCAACCTGCTGGCTCAACGTCCGGCCCCTTGGAGTGCCTCGAGCGCGTTTCAAGGTCGTTTCGGCGGCGAAATGAAGAAAGCACGTGTGAAAGCCTTATTGCGGGGCACGACACGCACTGCGGCCGTATTCCTAGCCATTTATATCATCGCGTGGCTGGCGGCGGATATTGCCGGTGTGGCGTACGCGAATGGAACCGGGCTCGGCGTTTGGTATCTCAACGCCGCGCTCGATATTGTCCTGTTTTCGGTCCTCGGATGGCGCTGGTGGCCGCTGCCGGTTGCGCTGATGGCCTTGAGCTTCCTTATTTCCCCCGGCGAGCGCTGGGGATCGGTGGCCGTGAACGTTGCCGCGCAGGCGCCGTACGAGTTCATTTTAGCGCTCTTCACCAATCTCACCATGAGCGGCTTGCGCGTTCGGTTTCCACTCAAGACGGCGCGGGACGTTGCGCTGTTCACCGCCTTCGTCTGTATTGCCGGTCCGATTGTCGCCAAAACTGCATTTGTAGCGGTCTTTACTCTGCTCGATCCGGCATCCAATCCGCTCACCACTTTTTTTGAACAATTTCTACGCGGAACGATCGCCGACACGACTGCGATTATCGTTCTTGTCCCAGTCATTACGCAGTTCATGGCCTGGGGCACACCCTCAGAGCGTAGCGAGGCCGTCGCAAAGCTGGACCGGCGAAACTTGTTATTGGGGCTCGTGGTCACTTTTGGTGCCGTCGTCTTGGAATACGTCATTGGGCAACGCATTGGCCGTACTCTTGGAGAGTTTTCCTTAGTTCCGCTCGCGTGGCTTTCCATCACCTACGGGATGCGCGGGGCGGCATTCGGCGTTCTAGTCGCCGACGTCACCGCCACACTCATGCACATTTATTTGCGTATTCCGATCAATTCACAAATCGAATATCAAGGCTATCTCGTTGCTAGTGCATTGCTGGCTCTGCTTCTGGGCGCCATTGCAACAGAACGCCAGGGGCTCTTTACCAGGCTTCAGCATGCGGCGTATTTTGATCGTTTGACGGATTTGCCGAATACGAGGCAGTTGATGGACTGGATCACTCGCACGCGTGGAAAATCCGCCGTCCTCGCGCTCATTGATATTGCGGACTTACGCGTCCTCAATGAGGGCGTCGGCCGGGAGCGTGTTGACGGACTGTTGGTTGACTTTGCTGCGCGCTTGCGAAGCGGGCTCGCTATTGACTACTTCGTTGCGCGCGTCGGCTCCGGGGAATTTGCCGTTGCGATTGCCCAACCGCTTCAGCCGAACGAGCTCATTCTTGCCATTCAGGCTCTGCTCGCACATCCGTTCGAGATGGAAGGTGCACACGTTTTTGTCGAAGCCACAATCGGTGCCGCTGCATTCGAGAAGGTCCAGGATCCCCACGAACTACTCCGGCGCGCTGATCTTGCCGTCCGGCGTGCCAAAACGACGGCGAGCCAAATTGCCGTATTCGGACTAGAGGACGAACCGAACGCGCCGCCGCTGCTTGTCGTAGAGTTGCACCGCGCTGCGGAGCAGCACGAATTCGTTCCGTTCTTTCAGCCGATCTACCGGCACCAAAACGGACGTTGGAACCTTGCCGGCGCGGAAGTCCTCATGCGTTGGCAGCATCCGCAGCGAGGCGTCCTGGTGCCGGCAGACTTTATCGAATTACTCGAACGCCTCTCGGTGTGCAATCGTGTCGGCTGGGATATCTTGGATGAGAGCCTGCGCTTGGCCATGAAATGGCGCGCCGTCGTGCCGGATTTTAGCGTGTGGGTGAACTTCTTCCCACGCCAGATTTTTGATCCTCAGTGCGTCGAACGCATCCGCAGCGCGATTGAGAACGCCCACGCCGCTCCGGATGCGTTGGTTGTCGAAATTACCGAGCGCATTGTAGTGCGAGACGAGCTCGACGTCACGGCCGTCGTACGCGCCCTGCGTGCGCTTGGAATCCGCACCGCTATCGACGACTTCGGTACCGGAGGCTCGTCTCTCGGACGCGTGCGCGAGGTGCCAGCACAAATATTGAAGATCGATCATTCGTTTGTTAACCGCAGTGAAGTCGACCCGAAAGCCTTAAGTGTCGCGTCAACCGTTGTACGGCTGGCATCCGAACTTGGCATGAGCGCCTTAGCAGAAGGTGTAGAGAACGCCCTGCAGGTCGATGCCATGCTCGCAATCGGTTGCGAGTACGGACAGGGCTATGCGCTCGGGCACCCGGCCCCCGCCGCACTTTTCGAACGCATTCTTACCCAATCAATCGCAAGTTAGCTCGGACAATTTACAGTCTTTGCTCGTCCGTCTGCGCACGCGCCGCGAAGATCGGGGCGAAGAGCCGGCGATACGGCATGGCAACCAAGAGCCAGAGCAGCAGCACAAGGATCGGTGCCCATACCGAGCTCGGCGCCATCGTAATGTGGAATGCGAAACTATTGTAGACAAATGCCGCCAGGATAATCAATGCGACAGGCACGTAGCGGTTCGTTAGCAGCATCACACCGAGCACGACTTGCGCCGCAGCTACGAACAGCGCCCAATGCGATTTGAAAAAGACCTCATCAAAGACGCCGGCCATTCCCGGGTCCGGCGGTGGCGTTACAAAAAATATGCTTGCCCCGGCGAACGTAAAACCCGCACCAAGCAGTATTCTGGCGATAAGTCTTGCTATCTTCATGAGGTTCCACTCGCAAATTTGGAGCCATAATCCTGTCACCGGCTGCCCTGGGCGGCTGCCACCGGACGGCTTTTTTTCACAGATTGCGGGAAGATGGCAGTTCGCTGCCGCAGCAGAACCCCATGACGACCGCCAAAAAGAAGATTGCCCCGCCGAGGCCCGATCCGTCGCGGCCTTGGTCCGAGCTCACCAAACATGAGCAAAACTCCCTGTTCTCCAGCGCCTTACACGAGTACACCCAAGGGCGCGGTGAGAACCCAAAAAGCTTCTTCCAGTACGAAACCCAGCGCAAGGCCGATGAGGCCAAGGGCAAGTAAAGGGGAGGATCAACCAGTTTCGAGGCCTTCGGGCCTCTTTTTTTTGTTCGGAATCGACAAAAATGGGTATAATAAATTGCTGGGCTTTCAGGCCCGGCAGTTTGGATAGTATGGCGAAGGTCTTCGATCCGCAGGAATTCTTAGCGGTGGTTGGTGACGGGCGCACCATTCGTAGCTACCACAAGGATGAAACGGTCTTTAGCCAGGGCGACCCTGCGAATTCGGTCTTCTACATCCAGAGTGGCCGCGTAAAGCTGACCGTGTTGTCGACCTTAGGCAAAGAAGCCGTCGTGGCGGTGCTGGATACCGGCTGTTTCTTTGGCGAAGGGTGTCTAGCGGCTCAACCTGTCCGAATGGCGACGGCCACGACGATGACGGAAACCTCGATCATCGAGGTGCAAAAAGCCGATATGATCCGGGTTTTGCACGACGAGAAGCAATTTTCCGGGCTTTTCATTGCCCATCTGCTTTCCCGTAATATTCGGATTGAAGAAGATTTGGTCGACCA
>JALYIF010000235.1 GCA_030775925.1 Vulcanimicrobiota bacterium
TGCCGGCTCCAGTACACGCGGACAAGAATCCAATGGAAATGAGCGCAGCTAAGGCCGAGCGCAGGGCCGAGTTGGTGACGGGGTGGTTCATAAAGACGACCTCAAACAGCAAAGGGTCAAAAAAATAATTCCGGCGCTATACCTAGCGCCGTTACCCGGTCCCAACATTAATTCCAGGTTAGAGAAGTGTCACCTTGCCCTTAAGCGGCCCATCGAGGCCAAAAAAAAAGACCCGCCTTCCGGCGGGCCTTTTTTACAAGAACGGCTGTTCTTAGCGGTAGCTAGGTTTGCTGGCGAAACAATCGCGGCAGTAAACCGGCTTGTCGCCGCGGGGCTGGAACGGAACTTCCGCTACGCCGCCGCACTGGCTGCATGTTGCTTTAAACATCTCGCGGTTGCCGCCACCTGAACGTCCGCCGCCGCCCTGACCCTGGCTGGCCTTACGGGCCGCCCGGCAGTCGGTGCAACGGTTGGGTTTGTTCTGGAAGCCCTTTGAGGCGTAGAATTCTTGTTCGCCCGTGGTGAACGTGAATTCACGTCCGCAATCGACGCAGTTCAGTTTTTCATCTGAGTACACTAACGAGTCTCCTTATAGACTGTGTTCTGGATCCGACTCGTCTAGTACTAAAATGGTATAGCCGACTTCGAAGCCTTTTGACCGGGTAACAATAGCATAGCCGAGTAGAAAAAAGCAATCCTAGAACGCTTCAACGGACCAAAAAAGGTCCTTTTTGTACCTCAGGAGCGGCCGGGGTATAATCGTGGGCGTGCGTATAGGAAACGCCCTCTTGCTTGGCGTCCTGGTGTCACTGTCTTTGCCGGTTCCCGCCGCAGCGCGGGGCACCGAATTTTTGAACGATGTTAGCCCAGCGCTGTCTGCATTTTGGGGCCAAGCCGTACATATGAATGCAAACGTCCTTCTGCCCGAATCATATACGGCCGCACCCCAACGCACCTATCCGATCATCTACGTCGTGCCCGCGTTCAATGAAAGCTATGCGATTGATTCTGAAAAGGAGGCGGCATGGCACGACGCTATGCGCGCCGCCGGTTGCGAATTCATTATCGTTTCTCTGAAGGCATCTATGGGCACCGGCCACCACGTTTTTGCAGACTCTGCTAACAACGGACCCTGGGGAAACGCGCTCATTCATGACTTCATTCCCAGCCTTGAGGCACGTTTGCGAACCACGGGATCGAGTGCGGAGCGCTTCGTGGTTGGGCATTCCTCGGGCGGGTGGTCGGCACTGTGGCTGCAAGTGACGTATCCGCAAGAATTCGCAGGCAGTTGGTCCGCATCACCCGATCCCGTTGATTTTCGCGATTTCACCGGACCCGACTTGACCGCTGTACCCCCGCAAAATCTGTATCACGATTCCAATAATCACGAATATGAACTTGTCCGTGGCGACCACGGTATGGGGCGACGCCAAACTATTCGGGAGTACGTACAGTCGCAGTCCGACTCAGGTCCGCAATCTCAATTCGGTTCTTTCGATGCCGTTTTTAGCCCAATCGGCCCGGGCGGAAATCCACAACCACTCTTTAACCGACGCACGGGTGCAATCGACGCAACCGTTGCGCAGTATTGGGAAACTCACTACGATATTTCCAGGCTCCTGCGGGACCACTGGAACGAGTTGGAGCCAAATCTGCGGCACAAATTGCACATTATAGTCGGAACAGAAGATACGTTTCACCTTGAGTCTTCCGTGCACCGGCTTGACGCAGAACTCAAAGAACTAGGCAGCGATGCGGAAATTATCTATGCGCCGCAGCAAGATCATTTTAGTATTTTGAGCTGGAATGGCGGCTTCATCCGCCACGTCGTAGTTGAGGCCAAGCAGGCAGTCATCCGCGATGCCCATTAGGCGGGTTCATAGAAGCACCCGCCACAGGTTTGGATATATCGTGCGGTGCCTTCAATTGCGATTTGCTCCCCCTCCGTGATGCGCGCGCCGTGGTCGTCGATCCGAACGTTCATGGTCGCTTTTTTTCCGCATGCGCAGATTGTCTTCAATTCCTCGAGGCTATCGGCTAACGTTAAGAGGTAAGCAGCCCCAGGAAAAGGCTCACCCAAGAAATCGCTGCGGATGCCGTAACAGATGACGGGAATTCCTCGTACATGCGCGAGCCGATGTAATTGGCGAACTTGCACGCGCGTTAAGAACTGCGCCTCGTCGATGAGGATGCAGGCGGCGTTCGAGTCGCCCAATTCCTCGAAAAAGTTATAGTGCGTATCAAAGGTTTTCGCTTTGCGCTGCGGCCCCAGGCGCGATGTGACGACACCCGGCCCAAACCGATGGTCCAACTCAGCGGTGAAGAGTTGTACGTCGCGCCCGTGCTCCTCGTAATTGTGAGCGACTTGGAGCAACGCCGTACTCTTTCCAGCGTTCATGGCGGAATAGCGAAAATACAGTTTAGCCATATCGCCCGCGGTCTTCCGGACGTCGATGCGGCGAGTCCTTTAGCCTAGCCGCACCACAGGTCATCGACGACCGTCATCGTTTGCGTCGGCAAGCGCTCTTGGATGCTGGCACGAAAGACGCGATCGTCCTCGTCGTCGTCTGGCAGTCTCATTGGCGCTTCCCACGTTTCGCGCGATGGCCACAAGGCAATCGAGACGTACGTACCATCGTCGGCTTTGTGCAATCGCGCACCGTGCGAGCCGCAATGCTCTTCGATTTTGCGCGTCCGCGTATGCCAAACTCGAAGGAACTCCGCTTCTAGTTCCGGTTTAATACGCCAGCGATAAATAACGGTAAACATTTAAACGGCTGAGTTACGTATGCAGTTCATACCGACTAATACAAAACTGAGGCTGCCCGAACCTACCGCCTTAGGAGCTGAGCATTCATCCGAATCGCTCGCTCCACTTGATGCGACCGGTTAATTGCATGACGGCGAAGAGTGTAACGATGATCCCGACCGTTATGGCTAAACCGCTCCAGCCTTCGTTGAAAAGCGCATAGGAAAAGAGCACGAGATAGACCAGCTGCGCGAGGCCGCTTTCAACTGCTGCAAAGCGTAAGCCAACCACAATGCGCAGGTAGGAGACGGTTAAGAACATCGATACGAGCGAGCAGATGACGAAGGCTACTTCTAGAGCAATTCGATCGACCAAGTATGCAAAGAGCAAATGGAACGCAAAGAATGCCGCCGCGAGAAAAAAGTAATTCACCGGATGTAGGTCGATATTTCGCAGCGTCGTGATGATGAGCATCACGAAGAGGTAAAACAATAAGGCGACCGGCGCCCAGAACGTGATTCGCTGGGCAAGCGGCCCAGGCTGAAGCGGTGTCGGAAAGGCCATCCCGATTGCGTTTCCGGTCACCAGAGAGGCGTACTGCCACTTCAAGTGCCACGCATTGCCGACGGACGCTTCACGAACGGGCAGCAAAGTCTGTGGGGGGAAGTCGATGGCGTCGAAATTGGTCGTCATGGTTAAGGTGAAATCGTTGATCGATTGTACGCCGCTTCCAAAACGATATGCCCACGCATTCATACCGCCGGAAAGGTATCGCAGATCAATCGTAGTCTGTTGCCCCGGTGCAAGAGTGAACCGCAAATTCCCCTGGCTCAATGCGCTCGCCCCGCCTGGCACCGGTTTTCCCCCGATCAGGCATTGAAAGTTGCGGTAGCTACCGTTGGCTGAAGGGAACGGGAAGTGAAGTGAGAGTTCACCGTACGTGGTGTCGTTCCGAATAACATAATGTGAGACAAATGTAACGTCGTAAAGGTTGTACCAAAGAAGCCCCTTACGCCGCTGTTCGAGATCGAGTTTGACGTCAATTCGGCTACTCCGGAGCGGAACGATCCGGTCATCGAACACCCGCTCAATTTTCTTGGTGTCCTTGTTGTAGACCTCACTTGCGACTCGCACGCTGACTTGCGGCGCATCCTGCGTTTGCGATGAGCCCCACTG
>JALYIF010000236.1 GCA_030775925.1 Vulcanimicrobiota bacterium
GTTTTGCGCTAGGTCCGCGTCAGCCAGCGATTGCTCGAAATAGCGTTCACCTCTGCGCCAATCAATCAGCAGATCCTTTGTAAGAAAAGAGGCTACAACCATGCGCAGGCGATTGTGCATCCACCCCGTGGTGTTGAGCTGCTTCATTGCCGCATCAACGAGCGGATAACCAGTTCTGGCTTCGCACCACGCCGCGAAATCAGCGTCGGATGTACGCCATGCAATGGTATTTCCGGCTTCCAGAAAGGCACGGGTGGCGACGTGAGGATATTTGCGCAACACCATTTGATAGAAGTCTCGCCAAATCAACTCGGAAATCCACGTCTCGACGTTGGCGCGCGCTACTCCCTTGCAGATCTCCAAATGCTTAAAAGCGCGCTCCACACACTCGCGTATGCCGATCGTTCCTGCTCGGAGATGCGGTGAGAGATGTGATGTACCTTGGATGGCCGGCGTGTTGCGATCTTCTCTATAGCGCTCGACGTCGCCATCCGATGCCAGGAATTCCGCAAGCCGCTTGCGTGCCAGCAATTCGTTGACGCGCGGGAAGGCCGCCGAATAGACGTATCCGTAGTCCTGGAGTTTGGGAACCTCGAGCGTATCGCCCAATCCGGCTGCCGGGATTGCTTTGGAGGCGAATGCTTCGGCCGAGGGCACTGGAGAACGGCGCGCGAGTTGGCGTTGGTCGAGCCATCGGTTTTTATAGGGCGTAAACACTTTGTAGGGCGCGCCGTTTTGCTGCAGCACTTCGTCCGCCCCAAAGTACACATGGTCGAGATGCGATTGCACGCTGAGCCCTGCGCGTTCAAGTTCGCTCGAAACGCGATCGTCGCGTGCGATGGCCTCCGGTACATAGTCCTCATTGAAAAAAATCGCGGATGCACCAATTCGGCGGGCAAGCCCAGTCAACTCGGCGGCCGGCTCACCCTGGAGAATCGCTAGGTCGCTTCCGAGTGCGCGCACCTGCGTGCGCAAGCCGGCGAGCGCATCGAAAAATGCTTGTACAATCGGCGCACCGACTCGGTCGCTCCGCAGAAGCACCGGATCTATAATAAATGCCAGACAAACGCTTTCGCTCGCACGGCACGCTTCAAAGACTGCGACGTTGTCGTGCAAGCGCAAATCTCTGCGTAGCCAAACGAGGCTAATCTTCATCGGGAAAAGTGCTCTTGAATTGCCGTGCGGCGGTAGGAAAAAATGCGGTCGACGTCTTGTTTGACAAAGGACCGTGCGAGCTTTCCTAAGGGCGCAAACGGCAGCACGTAATCGACGCGGTCGATTAGTTTCACGCCGTCCGCAGCTTGCTCGAAGATATGCTCATGTCGCCAGAGAGCGTACGGCCCGTGAAGTTGCACGTCGACGAAGCGCCGGGGAGGTTGCCAGCGAGCGATCAGTGTTTCCCAGCGTAGGGGAAATCCGTGTAAGCGCAAGCGGTATGAGATTCGGGAACCGCGCTCGATTATCTGTGGACATGACGCAAACGCAAAACGCAAACTTGGCGGCGTCAAGTATTCTAAATTGTGCGGGTCGCAGAAGAACGCAAAAATCTCATCCATGGACGCGGTGACGGTCTGCGAGGATTCAAACCGGTACACGCCATAGGGAGGCGCCAACTGGGAGTGCGTTGCTTGGGCCATGGCCGCTTCGATCAGCGTGTAGCGCCACTGGAAACCAGCGTCTTCGGCGCGTGCCGGAACGACCAATTGACTTGCTAAGATGCTCGATGCAAACTCTCCAAGGATCGCTCGCAGCGCAAATGCTGGAGCGGGCGCGAGCGCTGGCCGGCGCAATGCTTGACCCAGAGCCTGCGAGAATCGCGCGGACGTCGCATAGTCAGGAGCGACCGCGTTAAGCGGCCCTTCCAGTTCATTGTCGAGTGCAAATAAAAAGAGCGCTACTAAGTCTTCAATGTGGATCCAAGGGACGAATTGACGTCCCGTACCCAGCGGTCCGCCGGCGCCAAAACGGAACGGGGCGGCCATGGCCTTTAAGGCACCGGCTTCATTGCCGAGAACGATGCCAGTGCGAAGCAGGGCCGTGCGGATGCCATGCCACTGCGCTGTTAGCGCTGCGGACTCCCATGCGACGCAGACCTGTGCCAAAAAATCGGTGCCGGGTTGCGAGGATTCGAATAATGGCTCATCCCCGCGAGAACCGTAAAAGCCCACGGCCGAAGAGGAGATGAGCGCCTGCGGACGTCGCGCGCACGCAGCCAAGGATGCGACGAGGTGCTGCGTTCCCTTGATGCGCGAATCCCGAATGGCTTGCTTTTTAGCCGGAGTCCATCGGCCCGCGACGCTTTCACCGGCTAGATGAATGACCGCATCGATGTTTTCGAACGCTGCTGGGCGCGGTTGCGCATCGTTGGGGTCGAATAGCCGCCGCTGAACGGCAGCCGGGAAATCCATCGCTTCGGGCCTGCGACCCAAAGCAACGACGTCGTCCCCGCGAGAAAGCAGAGCCAGAACGACGGCTCGACCGATGAGACCACTCGCGCCAGTGACCGCTACTCGAATCGCTGGTACCCCAATCTTAAAATGCGCATCTTCTAACCCTACTCCTAAGAAGGGAATTTGTCACGACTTTGCCCTGGACAGGACTTTGACACGCGCCTTGGCTGGCTAGCAGTACAACCGTTTTCTTGAGCAGAAACCAGGGCCCAACGTTGTCATTTTCATAAACGAAGAATTCTGGAGGCGGATATGGCTAGCCGAGGGTTTTTTCTAAAAGCGGCATTGGCTGGCGGGGCGGCAACGGTATTTTCCTCCCAGGCGCGCGCCGATGTGCCGCCGCCGCAACCCTCGCCAAGCCCCACCGCTGCCGCCAAGCCCCCGTCAGCAACGGCTTCCGCTATGGCGCAAGATATGCGCCGGTATGACCCCAAACTGACCGATGAGAATATTCAAAATATCGCGACGCAGATTGATGCAAATGCCAAAGCAGCCGGCAAACTCAATCCTCGCAATAACCGGCTAAAAAACAGCGATGAACCGGTTTCACAGATCCGGGTGAAGGCATGAGTGCGGAAGATATTGCCTTTGCCGATGCCATGGAGCTTGCGTCGTTATTGCGAAGCAAAGCCGTTTCTTCAGTTGAGTTGACTACGATGTATCTGGCCCGTTTGCAGAAGTTCGGGCCGCGCTACGGAGCGGTCGTCACCCTGATGCCGGAGCGCGCGCTTCGCGAGGCACGGCGAGCCGATCGCGATCGCGCCCGTGGCAACGTGCGGTCCAAGCTCCACGGCATTCCGTACGGCGTGAAAGATTTATTGGCGACCACCGACGCGCCCACGACGTGGGGAGCCGCGCCGTACCGCTCGCAGCACTTTAATTTCGATGCCACGGTCGTGCGCCGCCTCGGTGAAGCCGGGGCGGTGCTCGTTGCCAAACTTGCGATGGTCGAGCTTGCAGGCGGCTTCGGCTACAACGATGCCGATGCGTCGTTTACGGGTCCCGGCCGCACACCGTGGAATCGTAATTTTTGGAGTGGTGGGTCATCAAGCGGTCCCGGCGCGGCAGTGAGCGCCGGTCTGGTGGGATTCGCAATCGGCTCAGAAACTGACGGCTCGATCGTGGTTCCCGCAGCCTCGTGCGGGGTTACGGGCCTGAGG
>JALYIF010000237.1 GCA_030775925.1 Vulcanimicrobiota bacterium
GTTCAGAGAACACGGGATTCGAAAGATAGCGTTCGCCGGTATCGCAGCCGATAGTTACAATCGTCTTGCCCTTCGATTCCGGACGCGCAGCAACTTCCAAAGCAGCCCAGATATTTGCACCAGCCGAGATGCCGACGAGCATGCCTTCTTCCCGTGCGGCCCGCCGAGCCATTTGAATGGCGTCTTCATTGGTTACGCGGATGACTTCGTCATACGCGCCGGTATCCAAGATTTTTGGAATGAAGCCCGCGCCAGTTCCCTGAATTTTATGTGGCCCAGGCTGCCCGCCGGACAAGACCGGGGAGGCATCGGGCTCTACAGCAATCGCGCGAAAGCCCGGGCGACGTGATTTGAGCACCTCAGCGACGCCGGTAATGGTGCCCCCCGTGCCGACGGCGGCAATAAAGATATCGACATTCCCGTCGGTGTCGCGCCAAATTTCTTCAGCGGTTGTGCGACGATGAATCTCGGGATTGGCGGGATTCTCGAATTGCGAGGGCATGAAATATTTTGCCGGATTGGTCTCCCGAATCTGGTTCGCGCGAGCAATCGCGCCTTTCATTCCCTCTGCTCCTGGGGTCAGCACGAGCTGCGCTCCATACGCCTTGAGCAGATTGCGGCGCTCCAGCGTCATCGTGTCGGGCATGGTTAAAATACAACGATACCCTTTGGCGGCGGCGACAAATGCCAGCGCGATTCCAGTGTTTCCACTGGTTGGCTCGATGATCACGGTGTCCGGGCGCAAACGTCCCTCGCGCTCGGCAGACTCAATCATCGAAACGCCGATGCGATCCTTCACGGACCCGGCGGGATTGAACGACTCCATCTTCACCAGGATCGTGGCATGAAGGCCGCGCGACAGGCGCGGGATCTTCACAAGCGGCGTGTTCCCGAACGTGTCGGTGATATTTTCGTAAATTCGTGCCATGCCGGCCATAACAACCAGGCGGAGCGCAAAGGTTTCCCTCGAACATCCGTTCGCCTACTATGTTTAGTCTGTCCGAAAAATCGCTGTACGTTGCCTCGCTCGATCTGTGGATCGATTCAATGCGCCCAAGGGAGCGTTGCTATGTATCGCACGGTCACTCCGATCATGCGCGCGAACACGAGACGGTGATCACTTCGATCAACAACGCGAAGGTTTGCCGGCTGCGTTTTGCCCGGCGCGAGCAACGCAACCGGCAAACAACGCTGCTCGACATCACGCCCCGCCGCGCTCCCTGCTCGTTCGACGAACACGCCTTTAACGAACCATGGATGATTGACGAGCATCGGCTGACGCTTTTTTCCGCAGGCCACGTGCTCGGCAGTTCGCAATTGATGATCGAAGGCGAGGCCGGTTCGTTTGTCTACACGGGCGATTTCAAACTCGAACCGTCCTACACCGCGGAAGCGCCTGAAGTAAAGCGCTGCGATGTGCTGCTCATGGAGTGCACCTACGGCCGCCCGCAGTATGCCTTTCCACCGCGCGCTGAGATTGCCGGCGAGATGGTGGCTTTTGCGAGAAAGGCCTTGGAAGATGGCGCGGTTCCAGTGTTCTTGGCCTACTCACTGGGGAAGGCGCAAGAAGCGGTTGCCATACTCGGAAACGGGGGCATTCCGATTACGGCCCATGGCGCCGTCTACGCCATGAATCAGGTGTATGAGGAAGCAGGCGTTGCAATGCCGCCCTATGCAAAATATGACGCCTCGAGCTTTGAGGCCACGAGTGCCTTGATTTGGCCTCCGTCTGGAAAGACGTTACCGAAGGCGCTACAAGACAAGGAAGTTCGCACGGCAGTGCTGACCGGCTGGTCTTTAGATCGTGGCGCCCTTTGGCGCTACGGAGCGGACCGAGGCTTCCCCCTCTCGGATCACGCCGATTACCCTTCGCTGCTTCGCTATGTCGAGCTGGCACAACCCAGGAAAGTTTTGCTCAATCACGGATGGCGAGACTTCGTGTACCGCCTGCGCGCCCTTGGGGTGGATGCCGAATACTTAGAAGAGAACGCCCAGCTGTCGCTGTTTTAGCCGTTAAATAAGGAAGAACAACTATGCACGCTCGTTTGCTCATTTGCTTAATCGCGTTTGCGCTGGCAATCATCGCGGCGCCGTCGCCTGCTTCGGCCTTTAGCATGGACGACATTTTAAGCGCCCCGTACGCTTCGCAGCTGTCGAGTTCGCCCGATGGTACGGCGCTGGTCTGGACCGTGCATCTACGCGGCGAGCGGAACCTCTACATCAACCAATCCGGCGCGACATCAAAACTTACAACCTACGATCAAGATGATGGCCAAGAGCTGTACGATCCGCAATTCCTATTTGACAATTCGGGCGTTGTTTACATGCGTGGCGCAGCCGAGGACAACGGCGCTGCTGACAACCCAAACCCGCTTTCGCTCGTCGCCGCTCCCGAGCGCCAAATATACGTTGTTGCTGCCCGCGGTGGAAAACCGCAACTCATTGGTACGGGTCTGTCGCCGGCGGTCTCGCCGAAAAACAACACCGTAGCGTGGATAAAAAGCGGAGCGCTCCAGGTAACAACGCTCAAGCCGGATGGAAACGGCTACAAGATCGGGACGATCGTTGCGCCCTCAGACCGCGGAGTCATTACACAAGCGCAGTGGTCACCGGATGGTTCGCATCTTGCAATCGTCAATAATCGAGGCGATCATGCATTTGTCGAAATCTATACGCCGGAGGAGCAGCGCCTCGTATACGCAACCCCGGACTTCTCAAATGATGGAAATCCGGCATGGTCGGCGGACTCATCACGCGTCGCCTTCATTCGTCAGCCCGGCGCACGCGAGGACGATTCACCCTACTCGGTAAGAACGCGTGAGCCATGGTCAATCTGGGTGGCGGATGCGCGCACCGGAAACGCACACGAAGCATGGCACGCGCATCGCGGCATGGGGGCGGCCTTCTATCCCGTCGACGGGGCGGCACAACTATGGTGGCTAGCCGGCGATCGGATTGCGTTCCCGTGGGAAGGCAGTGGCTGGCGTAACTTGTACGACGTAAATGCTTCAGGCGGCGCGGCGTCGGCATTGACGCCGGGTGCGTTTGAAGTGGAGATGGTTTCGGGCGCGCTCGATGGTTCTGCCTTGTATTACGCAACCAATGAGAACGACATCGATCACCGCCATATCTGGCAAGTAGCTGTTGGTAGCGCGCCAACCGCCGTTAGCACGGGTCCGCATAACCAATGGCGTCCCGCCGCAACCGCGCACGGTGTGGCATTCGTCGATGCCGGCTATAACACGCCTCCAACGGTCATGCGCTCTGAAGGCCACCAAATCAGCGCGTTGCCCGGACAAGTCGTCTCGCCGTCTTTTCCTGCGGCCGAAGTCGTCGAACCCCAACTCGTCACGTTTCGTGCACCAGACGGCCTGCTAATCCACGCGCAGTTGTTCGTGCCTAAAGATGGGCTAGCAAAGCATGCGGGAATCATTTTCACGCATGGTGGATCGCAACGCCAAATGCTGCCGGGCTTCCACTACATGGAAGCTTATAGCAATCTCTATGAATTCAATCAATACTACGCAAATCACGGATTCGTGGTGTTGTCTATTAACTACCGGAGCGGCATCATGTACGGGCACGATTTTCGCGAGGCAAAACACTATGGGTGGGAGGGCGCAAGCGAATATCAAGATCTCGTAGCGGGCGCACATTACCTCATGCAACGTCCAGCCGTGGATCCACATCGCATCGGTTTGTACGGTCTTTCGTACGGGGGCTACCTTACCGCGATGGGGCTCGCCCGCAATTCCGATATTTTTAAAGCCGGTGCCGATTTCGCGGGCGTCCACAATTGGGCAACGATTTTTGATAGCAACGGGATTCAGGTCGGCACGCGGGAACAGCGGCGGATCGCTCTCCAAGCCTCGCCTGAAGGCTCGCTTGATTCCTGGCATTCACCGGTGTTTCTCGCCCAAGGTGACGACGATCGAAACGTGCCATTTGCACAAGGCGTCGATCTCGCCGCGCGCCTTCGGGACCGCGGCATCGAAGTCCAAACCATGGTATTCCCAAACGAAACGCACGAAAATCTGGTATATGCGCACATGGAGTCGCTCTTTAGCGCGGCGGCAGCCTTCTTAAGCGAGCATCTGCAAAAGAAGTAAGAGGCCGCGGCCGCGCAGCGTTCAATAGGACGGGATGATGGTTACGGCATTTATATTAATGAAGGTTGAGCGGCCGCGACTCAAAGTGGTCGCCGAAGAGCTCTTGGCCGTCGAGGGGATTGCCGAGGTCTATAGTGTGGCGGGGCCGTACGACCTCGTCGCGATCGTACGCGTGGCCCAGCACGAGATGCTGAACGACCTTGTGACCGAAGGCGTCGGGTCGGTTGAGGGCATTGAAGATACGGAGACGCTCATCTCGTTTCGCTCGTTTTCAAAAAAAGATCTTGGCATGATGTGGGACATCGGCGTAGACTAGCGCACTTGCAGCCTTAGCGTTTCGTGATTGCATTTGGGCGCACGTGCGACGACATTGCGTCGACCGCATCGAAACTCGCCAAGATCGACCGGCTGTCCGCGTATCTTAGCGCCCTGGCCGACGATGATCTGCAAGCAGCAGCTCGATACTTTACTGGCAATCCATTTGCGGCGCGCGAGCAGCGCTCGCTTTCTATCGGTGGTCGCACCATTCTGGCTGCGGCGCAATCGGTATGGGGCGTGACCAGGGCAGACTTGAGCCCGCTGTACCGCGAGCACGGTGACCTCGGCGCCGCTCTCGCAAGCCTTATGCGCCCGCCCGTAACGCTGGAACTGTTTTCCGAAACGCTCTCCCCAGCAACCCTTAAACATTTGCTGGACGAAATTGCAAATGCCGGCGGCAAAGCGGCGGGACGCAAACGCCAGGTCCTTTGCGAACGGATTCTGGGGGCGTGCACGCAAGCTGTCGAGGCGAAATACATTATCAAGATCATGACGGGGGACTTGCGCATCGGATTGCGCGAGGGGCTCATCATTGATGGAATCGCCGCAGCGTTCAACCGTAGCCCGCAGGACGTGCGCCGCGCTTCGATGGCCGCGGGTGATATCGGCACCGTCGCCCTAGCCGCAAAGCACGACGCGTTGGCCGGCATCGCCATCAGTTACGGATCACCGATCGGCTTTATGCTTGCTAGTCCCATACTCTTTGGTTCCGGCTATGGCGAAATGCAGCATGATGCATGGATTGTCGAAGATAAATTCGACGGCATTCGCGCGCAGGTACATAAACGCGGCGATCAGGTCTCCATATTTTCGCGCACGCTCAATGACGTTTCTCATTCCTATCCCGAGGTGGTTGACGCGCTGCGTGCGGTTGACGGCTCGTTCATTTTGGACGGCGAGCTGATCGCACAACGCGATGGCAAGGTATTGCCGTTTCGTTCACTGCAAGGACGACTGCAACGCAAGACGGTCACTGACGAGCTTCGCTCGGAGATCCCGGTCGTGTACGCGTGTTTTGACATCCTGGCACTGCACCAACGCTTCTTACTGGACGAGCCCCTCACCACGCGCAAGGCCCTCCTTGCATCAACACTCACGCAGTCGCCGCATCTACTCGTAGCGCCGTGGCATCCGCTCTCGGCGGAACGCGACCCCGAACGACTCCACGAACAATTCGAAGATGCGCGCGCACGCGGACACGAAGGCCTCGTGCTCAAGCGCCAAGATTCGCCGTATTTCCCCGGGCGGCGAGGGAAATGGTGGCTCAAACTCAAGCGCGAGCTGGCCACACTCGACGTCGTCGTTGTGGCCGTCGAATGGGGGCACGGGAAACGCTCAAAGGTGCTCTCCGACTACACGTTTGCGGTGCGCGGCGAGGACGGCGAACTCCTGACCATCGGAAAAGCGTACTCCGGATTGACCGACGTAGAGATTGCCGAGAATACGAAGTGGTTTCTAGAACACGAACGTGGCAGCCGTGGACACGCCATCGCGGTCGATCCCTCAAAGGTCATCGAAGTAGCATTCGATGTCATCCAGAAAAGCTCGCTGCACGAGAGCGGCTTCTCGCTGCGCTTTCCCCGAATCGTCCGCATTCGCGAAGACAAACCCGCTGCAGAAATCGATACGATCGCCCGCGTGGAAGAGATTTACGAAGAGATGCTCAAGCGCGAAGGCATTTAAATCCGCGCTTCGGCGCCGAATTCGATGA
The DNA here is from genome assembly GCA_030775925.1 of Vulcanimicrobiota bacterium. GTDB lineage: Bacteria > Vulcanimicrobiota > Vulcanimicrobiia > Vulcanimicrobiales > Vulcanimicrobiaceae > JACRUB01. The sequence continues at coordinate 6,139 of JALYIF010000237.1, forward strand.
CGCTATCCGGCGGTAGTTCGAGCGAATCCGTGAGCGGCCGCGCCGTCCGCGACATAATCCGAAAGAGCGAAACTTGCCAGGATGGTAGGCCGCCTTCGGCTTTCTGGCTGATCTTGGGTCGCGCCAGGTAATAGGTTGGATGTGAAAGATCCACGTCAGATACGCGCTTCCGCAAGTGGTGCAGAATGTCGGCGATCTTTGCTTCCTGCATAAATCCATAGTGTGCTCTCACTCGCAAGAGTTGCGGCGCGAGCTTTTCGACATCGATACGATCGAGCGAATTTACGAACGGCCGAGGCGTATTTACAACGGTGAGGAGAACGATCGTTTCGTATAGGATGTGGCTTCGGAGCCACTGATGGTGCAGCGCGAACGGTATACCTTTGGTGTCAGGTGTAAGAAACACGGCCGTTCCGCTGAGACTCGTATGTTCTTTGGCTTCCTTAAGAAATTGATCCGTAGGCATTGCGTAGGATGAAAGGACCTCCATAAGGCGGCGCCTGCCGCGATTCCAAATTACGAACATCGTAAACAGCGTGAGCGCGAGAACGACCGGAACCCAGCCTCCGGACAGAATTTTCCAAAGATTGCCAATAAGAAACGGTATATCCCAAAGCAGAAACAACGAGATCAGCGGCACCCACTGCCAAAGGGGCCAGCGCCAATTCCGTTGTAAAAGCGCTGCGAACGAGATGGTCGTTGTGATCATCGTGATGGTGACGGCTAGACCGTAGGCCCCACCGAGGGCCAGCGACGAGCGAAACGCGAGAACGAGTGCGATGCAGACGACCGCGAGCAGCATGTTAATCGTCGGCATGTAAATCTGGCCAGCATAGTGTCGCGATGTGTGGATAATCCGGAAACGCGGCGTGTACCCCAACTGCATCGCCTGTTGAGTGAGCGAGAAGACGCCCGAAATGAGCGCTTGCGACGCAATGATCGTCGCGGCGGTTGCGAGCAGTACCATTGGAAGTATTGCCCAGTGTGGAAACATTGTATAAAACGACGAGTTGATGGAATGCGGATCGCGCAACGTTAATGCACCCTGCCCCAAATAGTTTACAAGCAGCGCCGGCAACACAATGACATACCAGGCTAGCATGATTGGTTTGCGACCAAAATGCGCCAGGTCGGCATAGAGCGCCTCGACCCCAGTGACGCAAAGCACGACGGCCCCAAACACCAGGAAGCTGCGAAGCCCATTGTGCGCGACAAAAGCAAGAGCATACGAGGGGCTTATGGCACGCAAGATTTCCGGAGTGTGAACAATTGCCGCGATACCTGCTGCGCCGATTGCGAAGAACCACAGCAGCATAATGGGGCCAAACAACCGGCCGATGCTCCCCGTGCCGCGCCGCTGCACCGCGAAAAGTCCAATCAAGACGATAATTGATATCGGTACGATGTATGGATGGGCTGCCAGCGTCCAAACATCTAATCCCTCAATTGCCGAGATAACGGAAATCGCCGGCGTAATCGCACCATCACCGTAGAGCATGGCCGATCCAAAGAGCACCATGAGCGTTAAGGCTGACAGTCCGTATTTTGTATTTGGCTTACGCGGGATGAGTTGGGCCAGCAAGGCGAGCGTGCCGCCCTGGCCGTCGAAATCCGCCCGTAGCATAAACGTAAGATATTTTATACAAACGACAATGAGGATCGCCCACACGATGAGCGAGCAGATCCCAAAGACATTGTCTGGAGTCAGCGCGGCGGGGTAGTCCCCGGTAAAGCACTGCTGGAACGCGTAGAGCGGACTGGTTCCGATATCTCCAAATACGACACCTAAGGCGCCCAGGGCGAGCATCCGGCTCGCGCCGCTACGTGCTGTCACGGCCGCATCGTAGCAGCTTTATCCAGGCCTTTCACCGTCCGAACGGATGAATTTGCGCGCAGGATGAAGCTGCATCTTAGGAGCAGGGTTACTGGGTGGGACGGCATCCGATCCGGGTCTTGTGCATCGCGCTGCTGCTCGGTGCTTGGGGTCTTGATGTCATTTCGCCACAGCTCCTGGTGGTCGCAATTCTGCTTACAATTCCGATCGCCCTCAGTAGTCTAGTACTCGATCAGCGCTTTACTTATACGCTTATCGTTTTGGCGTTAGTGGCGAACGCGTCCGCGGGCTGGTACAATTCGTTTCACGATCAGAATCGGTGGGATATTATCGCCGTCACGGACCGGCTGCTCGCCTCGCTTTCAATCGCGCTGGTAGGCATACTAAGTATAAAGACGCAGCAGACCGCACTACACGCCGGAGAACTCGCAGAACGGCAGGTTCGCTCAGATATCTTACGCGATCTCGTCTATGCGCTTTCTCACGATCTGCGCACGCCATTAACGGCGGCCAAAATGACGATGCAACAGGCGTTGGAAGGGCAGTATGGCGAGTTGCCGGAGGCGTATCGCGAAATACTTCGGCGATCGGTCACCTCCAATGAAGAACTCAATCGTCTCGCTGAGACGCTCTTGCTCGTCGCGCGGTACGAGTCCGGCGACCAATCGCGGATGCGCGAAACAGTTGATGTCGCTCGCATAACGCAAAGCGTGATCGAAGAACTCCGTCCACTGGCCAGCTCAAAAGACATCCATTTGGATGTTTCCGGCGCCACCGAATCATGCTACGTTTTGGCCGATGAGGCCGAAATGCGGCGGGCGCTGACAAATCTCATTGCCAACGCGGTCACTTGGACACCGCGCGGGGGGCGCATCTCCGTGGCCGCGCACTCTGTAGACTCTATGCTGCAGATCGAGGTGGAAGATAACGGGTACGGCGTCCCCGAAGCCGTACGCTCCCGTCTTTTCGACCGCTTCGTTGGCGGATCACGCCAGGGTGGCGGCTCCGGACTCGGCCTCTATATCGTACGACGCATTGCCGAAGGCCATCAAGGTACGATTTCCTACCGGCCGAGTGCCACGCAAGGTAGCGTCTTTATTCTTAAACTTCCGTTGTATCAAGTTGAGCGGCCCGATGCTTAAAACGCGCGTTCTCTTGGTCGAAGATCATGCACTCGTGCGCGCCGGATTGCAGACCGCACTGTCCGCTGCGGGTTTTGAAGTGGCCGGGGAAGCGAGTGATGGACCAGAAGGCATTCGGCGCGCGATCGAATTGCAGCCAGATGTGGCAATCATTGACATCGGATTACCTGGGCTGGACGGAATCGAACTCACGCGGCTCATCCGGCGCGACGTGCCGAAATCACGCGTCGTAATCCTCACCGTTCACGACCTGGAAACCGAGGTCTTCGCTGCGCTTGCGGCCGGAGCGGATGCCTACTGCTTAAAGACTTCCCCGCCGCAGACTGTCATTACCGCGGTGCGCATCGCCGCCGACGGCGGTGCATATTTCGATCCACAGATTGCACACATCGTATTACGCGAACTAGGATCGCCGCAGGCCCGGGACGATCAGGCCGAGTCGCCGCTCAGCGCGCGCCAGACGGACGTTCTGCGTTTGGTTGCCGAAGGAAAAAGCAATACGGAAATCGCCGAACAACTCTATCTGGGATTAGGAACCGTGAAGGGCCATATCCGCGACATTCTAGACAAACTGTCGGCCGCAGACCGGACGCAAGCAGCTGTAACCGCTCTCAAACGCGGCCTCATTTAAGAGTATTTACAAGTCGCGGTGAAAGCGTTTGTCGCGCTGTTCGCGGATGCGTTCGGCTTGAGCGGCCGCATCAAAGGACGCCTTTTTGGGTGGCCTGCCGACCCCGCGCAGCAGCGACACAACCACTACGCCCAAGAGCGCAAGCGCGGCGCCGATCATGATGTAGGTTGTGCGCGGCTTATCGGCCATGGTGGATAGACTGCCTAAGATAACCGCCAGCAACGCCAGGTAAATCTGCCACCGCTTTAGCATCGCATCAGCGTCCGCTCAACGTTCGCGCAACGTCCATTAGCGCGTCCGGTGAGACCGACGTGGAACCGCAAAACACATAGTCCAGCCGTGCTGCGATAAAAAACACGGCACCCAGAGCGGTAGCAAAGAATGCGGCCATCGCGATTTGCAACCCGCGATGCTCGGTATTAAAGAATACTGGTGAAACCAGAAGCAAGCCCGTAACAAATAAGAGCACGACCCATACTTCCGGGATGATCACGGGACTCGCAGCCGTCAGACGCGAGCGTCGCAATTCGTCCAACTGGCCGATCCGGCTAAGCGTATCCGAGCGCAGTGTTGCGTCCATTTTCAAGCTCGAATTCTCGATAAGATCTTTTTGAAGCACGTTGAACTCATCCGTCGCGCGAGGACCGGGCTTTCCATTGCATAGGGCCGGCCACTCATCAAAGACCACTGCATCCACATACCGCCTGAGTGCTTGGGTGAATTTCGCGGCCTCGGGCGCCGGAAATCCGATCATGTCTTGGCGTAAATGGGCGATCTGCGCGGCCTCTCGATTCACGTTGGTTTGGGTCTCCCGAAACCCCGTCCAAAGCGTCACGACAACGAGTGCGAGCAATAGCGAGTTGAATCCGCCGATGGCCCCGAAGGTCGAGGAGGCAATTGCCTCATTGCGCGGCATTTTGTGCCGCGCGAGCAACGTGCGCAGACTAAGCAGCATAACGAGCGCGTACGCATTAAAGATCGCCACAATAAGCAAGAATGCAAGTATTGGCGGGATCTCGGTGAGCGAACGAACGATCACGCTTAGAGCAGCTTCCCGTCGTCCGAATCGCCAAGCAACTCTTTGCGCGTTATGGCAATCGGCGGATCGCCGTGCGCCAGGAACGCATCGTGAAATTTTTGCAAGCTGTACGAGGCGCCCAACTTCTTCTGATAATCGCCGCGCAGCTTCAGCAGCTCCAATTTCCCTAACGTGTAGTATCCGTACAATGGATCCTGGGTTCCCCGCAGGGCCTCACGGTGCGCGGGCTCCGATCCGGTAAATGCGTTGTCGATAAAGAATTGCGTTGCAGCGTCCACGGTCATTCCTTGCGTGTGCTCGCGCAGTCCCACGATGTAACGAGCTTCTCGCAACAAGGCCCCTTGCAACTGGGCCAATCGCACCTTGGGATCGCCATTGCCCCAACCTTCGTCGACGATCATCTGCTCGTCATAGTGCGCCCAGCCTTCCGCGAACGAAGAACTCCCCATGACCTGGCGGATGTTGGAAAGTTTTTGATGATTGCGAATAACAAAATTGGCATAGTGCCCGGGCATAACTTCATGGGCACTCACGATCGGCCGGTAGTAGTTGTTGAAAAACGAGAGATGGGATTCGGCTCGCTGCGGCGACCAGCCCGGCTCTACGGGCGTCACATTGTAGTACGCCTGTGTCGCCACTTTTTCCAGCGCTCCGGGCGCATCCATCGACGCGAAGGTTGTTTGACGCGCGAAGACCGGGGTGGGCACAACCAAAATCGTATAATCGGGCGGCAATGTGAGCAAATGATGCGCGACCACGAAGGCACGCAGCTCGACGAGATCCTTTTGGGCCGTCGGCAAGAGTTCCTCAGCAGTTGGATGATCGGCCCCAATCGCCGCTGCAACTTCTTGCGGGGTCTTGGACGGGTCGATTTGTTTGGCCACAGCAACAAACTGCCCTTTGGTCGCTTCCAGGGCGGACATTCCAACACGCTCGTATTCGGAGAGCGAAATCGGTGTTAGTTCCTGCAAGGCGAGGCGCGTTTGAAAATCCTTGGCCCCGATTGCATAGCTGCCGGATGGATGAGCAAATGGGCCCGCATCCATTGCCGCTCCGAAGGCTTTAATCGCCGCGATCACGCCGTCGGACGCCACTGCTACCTGCTGGCGCAGAGCCGGATTTTTCACATCTTGAAACATGGTTTGATTGACCGAGCCGAAAAATGCAACCGCGCCCTTGATGTCGGCGGCTTCAATTTGCGCCGTCGTAGCATCCACGGTGGTAATATTTTTCGCGCCTTGCGCCAACATCGCCGGAATCAGCTTTTCACGTGCAATCGCATCACGCAACTGCACGTCCGGCGCAGTAAACTTTCGTTTCGCCAGTGAAAAAATTGCATTTGCCGCTAACCCCGTATAGGCGCTGGGGTGATGACGCCAGCCCTGTTCGGTTTCCAAACTTAAGAGCGAGTTTTTTAGCCGGCTCTCAAAGATGAGATAGTCATAGCGGCCTTCGGCTGACAGTTTGCGAATCCGCATGGCATGGAGTGCACGTAAGTACTGCTTGTCGCTTGCGATCCGGGCTTGATAGGCTGCCGCCGAGTAAGATCCTAAGGCGGTATCATAGGTATGAACGCCGATGCTCGTTGCGCTTACGGGATTCACACGCCACTGGTGAT